>NZ_JACHVA010000083.1 GCF_014230055.1 Puniceicoccus vermicola
ACTCGCTCATCACTTCACGGGCCTTTGCCGTGAGATTGCTCCCGAGATTACCCGCAACAGCGGACTCCTGGCGATCCTGCGAACCCGACCCGGGCGCCTCTCGCAAAAACAGATCCGACGCCGTCAGGAACTCTTCGACAAGCACCCAACCCTCGAGCCCCTCTATCTCAAACGATGGCAAATCCACTCCCTTCTCTGCCAGAAGTCCTGCACAGCAAAGAAGTGTCGATCAAATGCCAAAGAGCTCTATCGACATATCGAAGAACTACAACAACAGGGCTTTGCACAACTCAAAACCCTCGCCAAGACCCTCCAACAATGGATCGAGCCCATCGCCACCATGTGGCGATTTACCAAAAACAATGCCATCACCGAAGGCTTCCACAGAAAAATGAAACTCATCCAAAGAAGAGCCTTCGGCTTCAGAAACTTTGAAAATTACCGACTGCGCGTCCTCGCTCAGTGCCAATGAACACACACAATAATCCTAAAGAAAAATAATCACAAATTATGCCCGGTCCCCAAACTTTGGAGTAGACCCGGATTGACGCTGCGCGGGTAGACCCCGCTACGCTCCTCGGGTACGAACCTGCGGTTCTCATCCGGGTTTGATAATTTTCGCTTCGCGAAGGCCGCCGGATGGCGGAGAGGGAGGGATTGACGCTGCGCGGGTCGTCGTCGCTACGCTCCTCGGGTACGAACCTTCGGTCCGAATCGTTGTTGTTAAATTATCGCTTCGCGATGGCCGCCTTTGGCGGAGAGGGAGGGATTCGAACCCTCGGTACCGTTTCCGGTACACATCCTTTCCAGGGATGCACAATCGGCCGCTCTGTCACCTCTCCTTGGCCAAAACGATGAACTTCTCCATTATCTGGGGGAGAAGCAATAAAAATTTCGGGAGATTTTTATCCCTTGATTCTGGAAATCAACTCAAGCCCCGCTCTTTGAAGCCGCGGGAGACGTCGACGTATTTCAACGCCCATTTGGCCAAATACTCCTGATTCTCGGGAGGGAGGGTTTTGACGACCTTCCCAGGAGTGCCGAGAACCATGGAGTTCGGCGGCACGACCATGCCCTGAGTGACGAGAGCGTGAGCGCCGATGATGCAGCCCGGGCCGACCTTCGCGCCGTCCAAGACCGTCGCATTCATGCCGATCAGGCAGTCATCGCCGATCTCGCAGGCGTGCACGATGGCACCATGGCCCACGGTCACCCGCTTGCCGAGGTAGGCCCCGAACTCGTCCGCCAGGTGGACGATCGCCCCGTCCTGAATGTTCGAATCGTCCCCGATCCGAATCTCATTGATATCCCCGCGGATCACGGCCGAGGGCCAGACGCTACAGCGCTCTCCGAGGACGACGTCCCCGTAGATGCTGGCGGTGCCGGCTACCCAGCAACTATCCGGGATGACCGGGGTTTTGTCTAAATGGCGTGCGAGTCGTTCCGATACTGTCATTGAATTCAACCGATCCGCTTCCGGATCTCTTCGCGGACCTTGTTCATGTCCGCACCGAACTTGCGAATGCCTTCGCTGAGTTTTTCGGTAGCCATGGGTTCTTCGTTGAGCATCCAGCGGAAAGTCTCTTCATCGACTTCGATCTTTTCGATCGGTTCGTTGAGTGAGGCCTCTTCGGAGAGCTTCTGCTCCACTTTCTCGTCGGAGTCCTTCAACTTTTCGAGGAGATCCGGGGAGATGGTGAGCAGGTCACAACCGGCAAGCTGGAGAATTTCCCCCGTGTTGCGGAAGCTGGCGCCCATCACTTCGGTTTCGTAACCGAACTTCTTATAATATGTGTAAATTTCCTGCACGCTCTTCACGCCCGGATCTTCTTCGGGGCTGAAGTCCTTGCCCTCGGCGGCCTTGTACCAGTCGAGGATGCGTCCGACAAAGGGGGAGATCAGCTGCGCTCCGGCATCGGCAGCGGCGATGGCCTGGGCCAACGAAAAGAGGAGCGTCATGTTGCAGTGGATGCCTTCCTTCTGGAGATGACGGGCGGCTTCGATACCTTCCCAAGTGGAAGCGAGCTTGATGAGAATCCGGTCGCGGCTGATGCCATTGGATTCATAAAGGCGGATCAATTCCTTCGCCTTCTCGATGCTGCCGGTCACGTTGAAGGAAAGACGAGCGTCCACCTCGGTCGAAACCCGGCCGGGGACGATCTTCAAAATCTCCATTCCGAAACGCACGAGGAGGTGATCGATGACCGCTTCCACGTCCGGACCATTTCCGTTTTGCTCTTCGGCGGCATCCTTGATCGCTTCTTCGACCACCGAATCGTATTCGGGCTTACCAATCGCTTTGAGGATCAGGCTGGGATTCGTCGTCGCATCCTGGGGCTCATAAGCCTGAATGGTTTGAAAATCGCCGGTATCGGCAACAACGGTGGTGAATTGCTTGAGCTGTTCGAGAGAGTTCATGAATGCTTAGCATGGAGTGACCTCCGCAGGTTGACAACACTGGAGAGCGGAAAATCGGAATTTGAAACGTTTCCTCCACAGTTGCCCTGGATGCGGGAGAAGTTCAGGGTAATTCGGTGTATCAACAAGAGGCCCTCAAAAAACTGACGTATCGCTATGACCTGATTCGGGGAGCGTTTGGCGGCATCCTCGAAGTCGGCGCGCTTTCCTTCGGACTTCTCGCGGCGATTCGCTACTTCGACGCGCCGGATATGGTCAAGGGGCTCCTCAGCGCCGGGATCGCCTTCGGGCTCTTCTTCGCCCCTTTTGGGCAATTGGTCTTCGCCCGCACCCGCCTTTCGGCGAGCCGATCCGGGGCTCTCTGTTTTTTCGCAGCCGCCGTGGGCTATGCGGTCGCCTCCCAAGCCAGCGAGCTTTGGATCTTCACCCTCACCTTTCTCGGGGCCAACGCCCTGCTGGCCCAGATCCCCAGCCTTTTCGTCGCGGTTTACGCCAAGAACTACAGTCACCGGGACCGGGGACGACTGGTCTCCAACACCTTTATCGTCGCGGCCATCGTCGGGGCGATTCTCAGCTACTTTGGCGGGGAATATCTCGACTACCACCCCGAATCCTTTGGATCCATTTTCCTCCTCATGGCGGGGGCGGCTCTGGTCTGCTCCCTCGCGGTTCTCCGGATTCCGAGCGAACCGATTCAGATCCGCAGCCCTAAGCGGTGGGGCAATTATTCGCTGATCGGCGAGGACCCAATTTTCGCGAAAATGCTCTTCGCCTGGATGATCCTCGGCTTCGCCAACCTTTCCCTTCTCCCGCTGCGTGTCGAGATTCTGGCCAATCCCAAATACGGCTTCGACCTGCCGAACAGCCAGGTCATTTTCATCACCGTCGTCCTCTTCGCGCTCGCCCGCATCGTGGGTCTCAAGGTTTTCGGCCTCATCTTCGAGCGGATGAACTTCCTCGCCTACCGTATCCTCATCAACGGACTCCTCTTCCTGGCCATTCTCTGCTACTTCAACTTCTCCTCGGTCTGGAGCGTTGGGCTGGGCTCGGTCTTCTTCGGACTCGGAATGGGCGGCGGTAACCTTGCCTGGAACCTCTGGGTCACCCGCATCGCCCCCGACGACCGGGTCTCCGAATACATGAGCGTGCACATGAGCCTCACTGGGATGCGCGGCGTCCTCTCGCCGATCCTCGCCTATTCACTCCTCCCCATCGCTAGCCCGCAGACTCTGAGCTGGTTCAGCCTCAGCCTTCTGACGCTCTCGGGCCTGATGTTTTTCAGCCTCCTGCGCAAACCGGAGATCGCCGCAATCTTTTCCGGCCGGGACGTCCGGGCGTAGTAGCGGCTAGCCGGACCGATGCGGTCCGAAGTCATTTAATCGCACGGATGCCACTCGTTTGGACGGTATCTCAAAAAACTGCAGCCGGCAACAATGAGTCGGCCCCTCCGTGATGGCAGGCCATTGGCCTCTGAGCGGACAATCACCCTTGAGAAGTATCTCTAACTTTTCGAATACCCAGTATTAGTATTGATCTCAGGAGTAAATCGGAGGAGAAAGGTTGCCTCTTTTTGTCAAACATCAGAATACTAGAAAAATGAGCAAAAAACCCATCCGCGTCGCAGTCACTGGAGCCGCCGGTCAAATCGGCTACTCCCTTCTCTTTCGGATCGCTTCCGGTAGCATGTTTGGCCCCGACCAACCGGTCGCGCTGAACCTCATCGAAATCGAACCAGCCATGGGCGCCCTCGAAGGTGTCATGATGGAGCTCGACGACTGCGCCTTTCCCCTACTCGCCGACGTGCGCGGCTCTTGCGACCTCAACGAAGGTTTCAAGGACGTAAACTGGGCTCTCCTCGTGGGCAGCGTTCCCCGGAAAGCCGGCATGGAACGCGGAGATCTCCTCAACATCAACGGGAAGATCTTCACCGGACAAGGCCAGGCAATTGAGAAAAACGCCGCCTCCGACGTTCGCACCGTAGTCGTGGGGAACCCCTGCAACACGAACTGCCTCATCGCCATGAACAACGCGAAGAGCATTCCGCAGGACCGCTGGTTCGCCATGACCCGCCTCGACGAGAACCGGGCGATCACCCAGCTCGCTTCGAAGGCCGGCGTCCACTCCACCGAGGTCACCAACATGACCATCTGGGGCAACCACTCCGCTACCCAGTATCCGGATTTCTACAACGCGAAGATCGGCGGCAAGCCAGCCGCTGAAGTCATCAATGACGAAGGCTGGCTCAAGGACACCTTTATCCCCGTCGTCCAACAACGCGGCGCCGCCATCATTAAGGCTCGCGGATCTTCCTCAGCTGCATCGGCAGCCAACGCCGTCGTGGACACCGTCCGCTCCTTGACCACGCCGACCGCTCCGGGTAACTGGAACAGCGTCGCCGTCTGCTCGAAGGGTGAATACGACACGAAGCCCGGCCTCATCACCTCCCTTCCGATCGTCTCCGACGGAACAAACTGGAGCGTGGCCGAGAACGTGCCCGTGAACGAATTCAGCCGTGCCAAGATCGACGCTTCCGTGGACGAACTCGCCACCGAACACGATCTCGTCAAGGGCCTCCTCTAAGAGACAGGCACCTGCCAACCCAACATTTCATCTATGCATAGCTGGCAGGAAAACCGCTTCTATGGCGATTTTGACCGGGAAACTCTTCCGGGGGGCAAACGTCCCCCGGAAGACCACCGGTCCCCTTTCGCCATCGACCGCGACCGCGTGGTCTTTTCGTACGCCTTTCGGCGTCTTCAATCGAAGACTCAGGTCTTCCAGTCCGGCGAGTTCGACTTTTATCGCACCCGCCTGACCCACTCTATGGAAGTGGCCCGTATCGGTCGCTCCATCTGCGATTATCTCACCTACAGCTCCCCGGTTCTCCAGAAGGACTTCTTCCTCGATCAGGACCTGACCGAAGGGATCTGTCTCTCCCACGATTTGGGTCATCCACCCTTCGGCCACATCGGCGAGCGCAAGCTGAATGAACTGATGTCCGGCTTTGGTGGATTTGAAGGCAATGGCCAGACCCTCCGCATTTTGACCCGCCTCATTTACGCCCGCGAAAAGGGCAGCGAAGGAATGAACCCGACCCGGGCCTTCCTCGACGGGGTTCTTAAATACAAGCAGCTCTATCGAGAGCGCTTCCGTGAATCCGGCACCCATCCGGAAAACCATTTCATCTACGACGACCAGGAACAGGTCCGCGATTTCGCCCTAGGCTCCGGCCTCGTTCCCGGTGAACTCGACTCCTTCCCGAATCTGAACAAGGTGCGCAGCATCGAGTGTCAGGTTATGGATTGGGCCGACGATGCCGCCTACTCTCTCAACGACATTGTCGATGGGATCGAAGCGCGTTACATCACCCAGCACACCGTCGACAAGTGGGCGGAAAAAGTCGACGACCTCTCCGAAAGTGATTTCAAGCTTCTGGACGAACTCAAGCGTTCGATCCGGGAAGGCTATTACGAGCGCAAGTTCGGATCGAAGGTTGGTGCCTTCATCAACGCAACCCGCATTGTTGAATCCGAAGGCCCCTTCTCTGACCGGACGAATCGTTACCGGTTCCGCCTCGACATCGACCCCGCCTCCCGCCGCGAAGCCAACCTTTACAAGCGGATCGCGAACGACCTCATTTTCCAATCGACGACCATCCAGCAAATCGAGTTCAAGGGAAGCCGGCTCCTCGGCGATCTCTTCGAAGCGGTTATGGACAACTACTCGGCGAAGACCACTGGACGCTGCCTCAAGCTGGTCTCGGACCACGAGCATGAACTCTTCCGCAACGCTGGAGGAGACGCCGAACGCGCCCGCCTCGTCTCTGACTTCCTCTCAGGACTGACCGACGGTCAAGCCGTGCGCTACTACAAGAAGTGGTTCGACCCGGACTTCGCCTCGATTCTGGATATTAACTGAGCAGGGACACTCACCCCGAATCCAAAGTAGTGCGAAGGCTTAAGCCTTGGTCTCGACGGCGGAGAGCCACATGCGGCGCTGCCTAAAGGCGAGCGCTCCGGTGAATTGCCTGACGACAAGTGCGTGGTTGAGAGCCACACGCGACGCAGCCTGAAGGCATGCGCTCCAGAGAGACTTAACGCTTCCGGCCGGAAAAGGCCTTGATCGCCTCCTCCAGCCCGAAGACGACCAGAGCCTCGTTTTCCTGAAAGACGTGGTCGGGACTGGGGATTCCGAGCATCTCGTGATCCTTATCCGGCACCGGGCGTTTGACGGTGACGAGATTAATCCCGTATTTCCCCCGCAGATCGGCCTCGGAGAGTTTTTTCCCCACGAAAAATGGAGGCACCTCCAATTCGACAATGGAAAATTCTTCGGTCAGGGAGAAGTGACGCGTCGCACCGCGAATGCCCATGCGTTTGGCAAGCTGGCTCGCCGCCAAGGCCTCGGCCTGGACGATATGCTCCACCTTCATCAGGCGCAGGATTCGCTCGTGCATCGGGCTCAGGACCCGGCAGTAGAGTTTCCCGATTCCCATTTCCTGAAGAATCCCGGTGATCTCGAGCGAAGTGGCCAGATTCTCCCCCGTCGTCACGCAGACTCCATCCAAGTCGTGGAGCGAGAGCTGCTCCATGGCTTTGGAGTCGGTGGCGTCCGCGATGACCGCGTGGGCCACTTGATCCCGGATGGCGTCGATCTGACGTTCGAGGATGTCGACCGCGATGACTTCATGACCTTCCGAGGCCAGTTCGATTGCGAGGTGGTAGCCAAATTGGCCGAGTCCGATGACAGCAAATTTCATGGTCATTCAATGATGATGCGTTCACGAGGATAGCGCAGGCAAACCGGTTGCGGCTTCACCAGCAGCATGGAGAAGAAGAAATTGAGGACCCCGATGCGTCCGACAAACATAGTGAGGATGATGACAAACTTCGAGAGACCGGTCAATTCGCCCGTGAGCCCGCGGGAAAGTCCCACCGTGGCGAAGGCGCTCACGCACTCAAAGAGAGTGTCCATCATCGTCAGCTCCGGCTGAAGGAAGAGAATTAGAGTTGTGGCAAAGAAGACCCAGAGAATCGAAATCAGCACGACCGCAAAGGCTCGATTCGTCACAATATCTTCGATACGCCGACCAAACATCTGCACATCACGCCGCCCGAGAAGGATCCGCCCAAGATTGAGGATCGCCATGGCAAAGGTCGTGGTCTTGATGCCTCCGGCGATCCCACCCGGACTACCGCCGATGAACATGAGGAGGATCATGATCGCAGTCGACGAGGCAGGAAGAGCGCTCATGTCGCTGATATTGAACCCAGCCGTCCGGGCTGTGATCGAATTGAACAAGGCCTCCCAGGCACCCCCAGTCGGGTCACTCGGAGAGCGGGCGCCCCCGCCGGCCCACAGGAGCAAGGCACCGCCGCCGATCAGCAAAAGAGTGAGCATGAGGACCAGCCGGGTATGCAGGGTGATCATATGCCCGCGACGGTGACGCTCGGAAGGACGCATCATTCGGCGCAAGAGCCGAATGACCTCGAGCAGGACCGGGAACCCAATCCCGCCCAAAACGATCAACGCCATAAGAATAGCTTGGACATCGAGCGCGTAGACGGCCCTCTCGTCGGCAAGCCCATCGGAAAAGGTGGAGAATCCCGCGTTGCAGAACGCCGAGATGGAGTGAAAAACCGAGTCCCACAAAGCCCCTTCACCCCCGCCCAGTGCGGGACCCCAGAGAAAATACAACCCGATCGCCCCAAGAATCTCGAAGCCAACGGTCAGACCGACGATCGTAATCAAGGTCGTCGAAAGCGTTCGCATATTTTCCACGCTCAAAAGATCCCCGAGGAAGACGCGACTGCTCACGCTAAAGCCTTGCCCCGAGAGAACGGCAAGAAAGAAGGTCAGGGTCACAAACCCGAAGGCTCCGAGCTGAATGAGTAGGAGAATGATCCCCTGCCCCAGCGGAGTGAAGGCCGTCGCCGTATCGACCACGATCAGGCCCGTCACACACACCGCACTGGTGCTCGTAAAGAGGGCATCGACCCAAGAGACCGAATCGACGGTCGCATTCGGCATTTTCAGCAGGGCCGTCCCCATTCCAATGAGAAGGAGGAAAGTCGAGACGAGAACCAGTCCTGGACTCGCTCGGCTGAGAAAACTGTTCTCAAACACCGGAATCCAGTCACTGAACCGACTCATCAAGGCCAGAATTTGTTGCAGGGCCGCCAGCGCGATGAGCCAAGTATGAAACTGCCCCCCCTCGGCCTGTCCGGAAAGAAGACTCCCGATCGAGTTCTCGAAGATGGCACTCAGCAAGATGATCAGCGCGAATCCGAGCCCGAAGACATAACCCCGCCAGCTCTGCCAATGCGGTCCCTCAATCAGGATCCATCGCAACCAAACCGCAGCTCCATAGACCCCGGCGACGATCCGGGAAACAGCGATGAGAAGCGTTTCCGAATCCGCAGAAAGCGGCCAGCCGATTAGGGCCAGAATCAATCCGACTCCCACCAGAGGAAGGAAAGTCAAAACCGCCCCAAAACCACGATCGAGAGGCGATCCGGACGCCCGTCGGGTCCACCTTTTCGTCGGAACAGCTTGGGGCTCCTCGAGATCTGGATCAGTTGCGTTCAATGTGGTCCTCAAAACCGAAACGATTCCAGATCCAGGTCAACCGAATAACCGACCATAGCCGTACCATCCCGTTCTTCTCGTCCATATTGTGACCATTGGCCGGACCTACGCCCGCGGATGGGCTTGCCGGTAAACCTCCTGCAAACGGCCGATACTCGTATGGGTGTAGATCTGGGTCGTGGAAAGACTGGCATGGCCCAGAAGCTCCTGGACACTGCGGATGTCGGCCCCGCCGTCGAGAAGGTGGGTCGCAAACGAGTGACGCAACTTGTGAGGAGACAAATCCTGCGGAAGCTCGGCGAGAGCGAGGTATTTTTTCATCCGGAGCTGCAGCCACCTCGTCGAAACGCCTTTGCCCGAGGCATGGATGACTACGGGCCCAGAGCGTGCTCCCTCACGATGGCTGAGGTGCAGGTGCTGTTTCACACAGTGAGAAGCGACTTTACCGATGGGGACAATTCGTTCCTTATTCCCCTTTCCCAAAACCCGAATTAACCCGCGGCCCAGTTCCAGTTTACCAACATCGGCCCCCACGAGTTCACTGATACGCAGCCCCGCTCCGTAGAGAAGCTCCAGTGCAGCCCGATCCCGCCAGGCCTCGAAATCGGAAATCGACTCCTCCTTGAGCAAGCGCATCGGCCCCTCGAGAAAGAGCCGGATCTGGGTCTCGGTCAGGAATCGGGGCAAATTTTTCTCCAGCTTGGGGAGCGACAGTGAGGAAAACGGATTGCGGGGCACCGCCTGCCGCTCACGGTGATAGCGATAAAAGGCCCGAATTCCGGCCACCCGATTGTGCAACGTGCGACGCGAATAGGAGCGCTGTAGTTCAATCGCGTAGCTGCGGGCCGTCCGGGGTTCGACTTCACTCCAGGATTTCGACTCGCCCAACCATTCGAGATATCGCCCGACCGCCAGCCGATAATTGCGGATCGTCGCTGGCGACATCCGCCGCTCCCCAGCCAAATGAGACAGAAAGGACTCCAGTTCCGGGATCTTCTTTTCTGCCAGTTCTTCGCTCATGTTTTCGCTTATCATCCAGAATGCATGGCCGGTGTCGATTTGAGATTTTGCTCCGGAAGAAACGGCTCTCGCCGTTCCTCTCCAATGTGAAGGAAACGCGGAACCGAAGGGCGATCGCCATTTCGAGTGTCCACTGTAGAACTCCTACTCCACCAACCAACGAGGAAGAAACGGCTCTCGCCGTTCCTCTACAATGCGAAAGAAAGGTGGAACGGAAGGGCGATCGCCATTTCGAGTGTCCGCTGCAGAACTCCTACCCCACCAACCAACGAGGAAGAAACGGCTCTCGCCGTTCCTCTCCAATGTGAAGGAAACGCGGAACCGAAGGGCGATCGCCATTTCGAGTGCTCACTGCAGAATTCCTGACCCGCCAGCCAACGATGAAGAAACGGCTCTCGCCGTTCCTCTACAATGTGAAGGAAACGCGGAACCGAAGGGCGATCGCCATTTCGAGTGTCCGCTGTAGAACTCCTGCGGCGCCAGCCAACGAGGAAGAAACGGCTCTCGCCGTTCCTCTCCAATGCGAAGGAAAGGTGGAGCGGAATGGCGATCGCCATTTCGAGTGCTCACTGCAGAACTCCTACCCCGCCAACCAACGAGGAAGAAACGGCTCTCGCCGTTCCTCTCCAATGCGAAGGGAAAGGTGAAGCGGAATGGCGATCGCCATTTCGAGTGCCCACTGTAGAACTCCTACCCCACCAACCAACGAGGAAGAAACGGCTCTCGCCGTTCCTCTCCAATGCGAAAGAAAGGTGGAGCGGAATGGCGATCGCCATTTCGAGTGTCCACTGTAGAACTCCTACTCCACCAACCAACGAGGAAGAAACGGCTCTCGCCGTTCCTCTACAATGCGAAAGAAAGGTGGAACGGAAGGGCGATCGCCCTTTCGAGATGCCATCGTTCTTCTATTTGGGGTTGAATGCCCAACCCGCGACGGTACGGTGAGAGGTATGACTATGCCTATTCTCCTCAACGGCGCTCGTGGGCGCATGGGACAAGCGATTGCGGCGGTGGCCGAAGAAGAAGGTTGCCGCATCGTTGCCGAGTGCGACATCGGCTCCAACCCCGTCGAACATCTTCCCAATTGCGGCGTAGTGGTCGATTTCAGCTCGCATGAGAGCACTCCCGACCTGGCGGAAGAGTGCGCCGCGCAGGGCAAGCCTTTGGTCATCGGGACGACCGGACATACTCCGGAAGAGACGGAGCGGATCAAGGCCTGCGCCGAGAAGATTCCGATGGTCTGGGCCGGAAATTATTCGATTGGGGTGAATTTGCTCATCCATTTGACCCGTCAGGCAGCCAAGCTCCTCCCGGAGAGCTATCACCCGGAAATCGTCGAAATGCACCACCGCCACAAGAAGGACGCTCCCAGCGGAACGGCGGAAAACCTGCTGGAGGCCGTTCTCGAAGGACGCCAGTGGGAACCGGAAGCCGCCTTGCGCAGCCGCTCGGGCCTGACCGGAGAGCGCCCGGACCAAGAGGTCGGCGTGCATGCTCTGCGCGGCGGCAGCGTCGTCGGCGAGCACACGGTGGTCTTCGCCGGCCCATCCGAGCGCATCGAGTTTTCCCACAGCGCCGGAGACCGTTCCATTTTTGCCCGGGGCGCCCTGACGGCCGCCAAATGGGTCGCTGGCAAGAAGCCCGGCATCTACCGCATGGGCGAAGTGCTCGGTCTGACCGACGGCACTGAAGACTGATCGATTTTTCCTCCAGCCCTTCGCCACTCCTTGGCGAAGGGCAACTCCCCACCTCCCTACCCCAAGAAAGACCATTCATCCATGATCCGTGTTCTCTTTGTTTGCATGGGAAATATCTGCCGGTCGCCTGCGGCCGAGGGGATTTTCCGCAAAAACGTCCATGATGCCGAGATGGGCGACGAAATCACCTGTGACTCTGCCGGCACGATCGATTTTCATGCTGGCGATCCCGCCGACTCGCGTATGCGTCGGGCCGCGCGCACGCGCGGGTATGAGCTCAGCAGCATTGCCCGCGGCTTCCGAGTCGAAGACTTTGACCGCTTCGACTGGATCGTCACCATGGACGATGAAAATTATCGCAACATCCAGGCCCTGGCTCCGGACGAGAATGCCCGCAACCAGGTCCGCCGATTCTGCGACTGGGTGAGTCTCCCCAACGTCACAGAAGTTCCGGACCCCTACTACGGCGGGGACAAAGGTTTCGAGAATGTCCTCGATATTCTCGAAAACGGATCGAAATCGCTTCTCACTTGGGTAACGAACAACGATGGAGTCTCTGGCTGAATTTCTGGAGGATCTCCTCGGTCATCCGATCGAGATCCTATCCTCCGAGCCCGTCGGGGGAGGCTGTATTCACGACAGCCGCCGCCTGAAGACTTCCGGCGATACCTTTTTCCTCAAACAATCTTCGTGGGGAGACCGCGCACTCTTGGAGACGGAAGCCGCCGGCCTCACCGCACTGGCCCGAACCAAGACAGTACGAACTCCGGCCCTCGTCGGGAGCGGCAAAGTGGGCCAGCAGTTCGTCCTCCTCCTTGAATGGATGGATCTGGGTCCCCTCGAAAACCGTTCCGGCGCGATCCTTGGCGAACAATTGGCCGCCCTCCATCGAGCGGGCGGAAGCGAGACCTTCGGCTGGGAACAGGACAATTTTATCGGAGCGACGCCTCAGCCAAATGCTCCCAACACCTCTTGGCCGGAGTTTTTCCGCGAACGCCGTCTTCTTCCGCAAATCTCTCTGGCTCAAAAACAAGGCCATTCCCTACCGGATGCCGAGCCGCTCCTCTCCGGCATCGAATCTTTTTTCCCCGACGGAGCGGAACCTATCCCCGCTCCTCTCCACGGGGACCTCTGGGGAGGAAATGCGGGCAGCGATGGGGCGGGCAACCCAGTCCTCTTCGATCCAGCCTTTTATTTCGGAGATCCGGAAACCGATCTCGCCTTTTCCCATTTCTTCGGTGGATTCCCGACCTCGTTTTACCGTTCCTATCAGGAACAAATTTCGGAACGTCCAGGCTGGAAAACCCGGCAACCCCTGTACAACCTCTATCACGTGCTTAACCACCTGAACCTTTTCGGCTCGAGCTACCAGACCGGAGCCGTCCGGATGATCGAAGAACTCAACGCCGCTGCAAAAGGCGCTTCCTGACTCCCGATGCGACTCCGTCCGACCTTGGCCTATTTCCTTCGTTATTTCCCGATCTTTCTGCTGATCGGGATCCTCTCTCCCCTGTCCGCTCAGTTCGAGGATCTGGAGGACTTCCCTCTCGACGAGAACCCCATTGAGGAGCGGGCAGAAGCTCTCCGCAATTTGGAAGGCGGCGTCCGGGCCGTCCGCACCGGTCTCTCCGGTCTCGGGATCGAACTCCTCCTCCCTCTCACGAAGAATGAGCTTCTCACCCCGGAGGAGCAAAACGAAGCCTCGCTCAATCTCCTCACCGCACTCATTCAGATGGACCGCCCCGGAGTGGTGATCCAACTCCTGCGCGACAGCGGGGACACCGATAGCCCTTCGATCCGACTCCGCTGGGCGATGGCGGACTTCCTTCTCGGGAATTCTGTGCAGACCCGCAATCGCTTGCGAACAATCTCGCCCGACCAGCTAACCCCTCAGGATCTTCCCTGGTACTATTTCATGCTGGGTCTCCTCGCGGATCGCCAGAACGACCTCGCCCGCGCGAACGAGTATTTTGGCCTCGCGAACCGTTCGACCCAGTCGCCGTTTCTTCTGGATACCTTCGACTCGATCCGAGCCCGGCTCGACATCCTTCGTGGCCAAGTGGATGAGGCCACGGTCATCTCCCTGAAGAACCAGTACGAATCGGCGGTCGCCCTGCCGATGCGCCTCCAACTCGCCCGGGAGTACGCTCTCGTGCTCATGGGGCTGGGCCGCACCGAAGAGGCCATCACTTTCCTCGAAGAATTCGCCAACACCACGGAAGCGGATGATTCGACCATCGCCGACGAAATCCTCCTTCCCCTCGCCGTATTCCGAGGACTCTCTACCCCCGAAGGAAAAGCGACCCTCTGGGAAATCCTCCGCACGGGGAATGATCGGGACAACCTGCGGATCGCCCTCAACCTGCTTCTCCGCGACATCGGCGAGGCCAAGCCGAGTCAGGCCAGCACTATGGCCGCTATCATCGACTCCCGTCAGGACCATCCGATCCGCGACCGACTTCTCTTTGCCCGCGCCGAACTCCTCTCCCGCCTCGGGAACCAAGCGGAGGCGATGGAGCTCGTGGAAGAACTCCTCAAGGAATATCCCGGCTCGCAAATCCGTCAGGCAGCCCGCCTCTCCTCCGCATTCCTCGCTTGGCAGCAAGACCCACCCCAATACCGCACCGCTGCCGCCCGCTTGCTGGAAGTGATTCCCCAGCTGCCCAAGGACGAGCGACCTTTCTACCTGCAGCTCGTTGGTGATCTGTATTTCCAAAATGGCGACTACTCCTCAGCCACCTTCGCCTACCGCCAAGCTTGGAACCTCGAGCCGACGGAGGGGACCGCCTTCCAGTATACCCTCGCCATGCTCGAGACCGGGCTCACCCGCCAAGTGCTCGACTGGAGAAACGAGAACATCGTGGATAACCCGGTCATCAGCGCCGAGGTTCGCTGGCGGATCGATTGGAATCTCGCCCGCACCATGATTCGCGATGGCCTGACCGATGAGGCCTTGGTCGAGATACGCAGTGTCCTCTCCCAGGAAGACCTGCCCTTGAGCACGCGCCACAATTTTGCCTGGCTCGAAGCCTATACCCTCTCCTTGCTCGGTCGCGATGCCGACGCCCTTGCCGAGATCGATTCTCTGCTGGCAACCCTATCGAAACCGGCCACAGCCGAGAGCGCTCCGATTGATGGTCAGGCCGTAGACTCCATCCTCGCCCAGACCCTCCTTCTCAAAGGGGAAATCCTCTTCAAAAACGGGGAAACCGAGCGCGGCACCGAGGTCATGAACGACCTACGCTCCCGCTTCCCCAATCGCCGAGCCGCCGTCCTAAGCTACCTCTTCGAAGCCCGCTATTTCGCTGGCCGGGATCTGACGGGCCAAGCGCAGCAGCGGCTCGTCAACCTGGCAGACCGCTTCCCCGACAGCGACTACGCCCCGCTCGCCCTATTTGAGGCCGCGATCATCGCCGAATCCCGCGGCACCCCGGAGTCCGTCAGCGAGTCCATTCGCTTCCTGGAGAGCATCGTCAACCGCTTCCCCAACCACCAATTGGCGATCCACGCCCGACTCAAGGAAGGCGAAATCCTCCGCTCGGTCGGCGACTTCAGCAGCGCACGTCTCCTCTTCCAGAATACGGCGAATCGCTACTCCAACCATCCACTCCACTACCTGGCCGATATCGGCAGCGCGGAGACCATCCTCGCGAATCCTGACGCCTCGAACGAGGACCTCCTCGACGCGGCAGCGGCCCTGGCCAAAGTGGGCAGCGTGCCCGAGATCCCGAGTGCGGTTCTCCTCGAGAGCCAACTCAAACGAGCCGAAGCACTCCGGCGAGCCGGCGAGCTCGAACAAGCCCGTGACTCTCTTTGGCAGAGTGTCTCTCCCCTCCTCGATCAACGCGATCCAGACAACGCCTCCCTCGCCTTCTGGCTTTCAAAATCCCTCCTCGAACTCTCCTCTTGGAGTGATGCCGACGGCATGCCCAACGAAGCCACCCGCTTCCTTGAGATCATCGACAACCAGAACCTTCCCGGCCGTAACATCGCCCGGGCAAAACTCCGTGCCCGCGAACTTCGTGCCTCCGAATCCTGAGATCCTCTTTTCCCAACCATGGAATTCCTAAACTTCACGCTCTTCCAACAAGGTGGCCCCGTTATGTGGCCGCTCCTGATCATTAGTGTCTTCGGCTTCATCTTCTTCGTCGAGCGCACCCTTTTTCTCCATCAGGGTCAGATCCAAGTCCGCACCTTCGTGGATGGGATCCAAAACCTCCTGCGCAAAGGCCGTCTCGCCGAGGCGCTTGCGGTGTGTGAAGAGACACCGGGGCCGATCCCCAACGTCGTCAAAGCCGCACTGCTCAACTACGACGCGCCGATTAGCCGCATCCGTGGGGCGATCCAATCCGCAGCCCTCATTGAGATTCCGATCCTCGAGCGCCGGATCGGGACCATTGCCGCAATCGCCCGTATCGCTCCCATCCTCGGACTTCTCGGCACCATCCTCGCCGGATACGACGCCTTTTTCATCTTTCAAAATGAGGGTGCCTACGCCAACCCCTCCGACTTTGCGGGGGCGATCTCGCAAGCACTTCTGACCACCATCGCCGGCCTGGCCATTGCCGCAATGGCCCACCTTGCCCATCATTTTCTCCACGGTCGTTTGCGAGCCGTCGTCCACGACATGGAGTCGGTCGGGCACGACCTGCTTCAGTGGATTGAGAACATGAAAAACACGCCGCCCGAAGAGTCACCTGAACGCGAGGAGAAGGCATGAAGTCCTACGAATCGGATTCCGAGCGGAACCTCGACTCCACGAACCTCCTCACCAGTCCATTCGGCCTGGCCGAGCGCTTGAGCCCGCCCCGCTTCCGAGTCGATACCATCGCCTTTGCGGATCTGGCCCTCATCTGCCTGATCACTCTTCTCCTCTGCCAGAGTTTTATCTTCAGCCCTGGGGTCACCGTTGACCTACCAGTTCTCCAGAGCAGCGAGAGCGTCATCGGGGTCCAGGCGGATGCGGTGGCCACGGTCTGGGACGGAAAGATCGTGACGAACCTCGGGTCTTATCCGCTGGAACGGATGGATACCGCCTTTCGTGACCTGATGGACAACACCAAGAAGGAAGAAGGGACTCTGCTTCTCCTCAGCAATCGGACCACTCCTTTCGAATCGATCGCCGAGATCTTCGAAAGTGCCCGACAGGCCGGCTTTGTCCAAGTGCAGATGGCCGCCAAAACCCAATCCACTGCTCCTTAAATCCGAGCATGGTCAGGAAAAAGAACAAGCTTTTCCCCAAGCCCACCCTGATCGCGGTGCTGGCCGCCTTGCTCGGGCTCGCTCTCCATGCCGCCGTTTTCTTCTTAATCGAAATTAAAGTAAAAACCCCGGAGGAGGTCACCGAGAGCGGTGAACAGCTTACCTACCTAGGGCGGGCCGATCCGGAGACCGTCGCCCTCATCGACCCCCTCACCCTTCTTGTCGAATCGGGACGCCAGCGACCGGGTCCCGGTCTTGAGGATTTTCGGGCGCTCTCCATCTCTCGCGAGATCAGTAGCTTCCCACCATTCTTCCTCATTGAGAACAACCGGGACTGGTCGTCGTGGATCCCCCAGCAGACCAATCAGGAAAACCCTGGCGTCTGGCTCCTAGAGCAGTCGAAAAGCTCGCTCCAGAATTTCGGTCGCGAGGGCCTGGCCGACCTCCAACTACCCGCCGATCGGATGACCCTCCGCGTGCTGGACCTCTTGGAAGGAGACACCTCCTACCTATCCCTCCCCCTCCCCGAAGCCATTCAGGAAACCTCTCAGGGAGCCACCTTCCTCAACCCGGCTACCTTCCTTCTCGACCGCACCCACTACTGGAGCCGCCCGCCAGCACTCCTCGTCGAGTCCAGCGGCGATGTTACGGTCGACCGCGCAATTCGTAAAATTCTCTCCAGCACTAAAAACGGGATCCCGCGTCAGGATGGCTATTCTCTCGTGACCTACTACCTTCCGCCTCCGTCCTCCCAGCCTTCACCATGAGCCTTCATTTAATCGACAGCCATTGCCACCCTCCGGAGGAATCCGGCGAGACGGAACTCTCCACGCCAGAATGGCTTCAGCGGTCCCAAGAAGCCGGAGTCCGGGAGTGCATTGCGATCGGCACCGACCTCGACGACTGGAGCCGCTATCAAGGCTTGGCCAAACGCTTTCCAGGGATCGTCCACTGGACCGCCGGCCTCCACCCCTGTCATGTCGAAGAAAACTACGAAGAGGTCCTCGCTCAACTGCCTCCGCTTCTCCGTCGCGACCAAGCAGTCCCCCCATGCGCACTCGGCGAAATCGGACTCGATTTCACCCGGCTCCCCAAAGACAGGAAAGAGGTGCGGATGGCCAGCCAGCGCAACGCCTTCGTCCAGCAGCTGGAGATGGCGAAAGAACACGACCTCCCCGTGGTCATTCATTCGCGCGGAACCGTCTCAGAAAGCTTGGAAATTCTTTCCGAGACGAAATTCCCGTGCGAGCGCGCCATCTTCCACTGTTTCTCCGAGGGCGAAGAAACTCTCGAAACCATTCGCGCTACCGGAGCCCGTTGCTCGTTCACGGGCATCATCACTTTCAAGAATGCCCGGGAAGTCCGCGAAGCTCTCGAAGCCAATGGACTCGAGAACCTTATCCTCGAAACCGACAGTCCCTACCTCTCGCCCGAACCCTACCGGGGCAAGAAAAACGAGCCGGCACGGGTCGCCCGCCTCGCCGAGTATTGTGCAGAATTCTTCGCAACGACTCCCGAAAAGATCGCTGAGATCAGCCGACGCAACACCCGGGACTTCTTCCGGCTTCCCCCATCCGAATAGGGGCTGCCGTTCGTCCCCAGCGGCGCAAAGCTGACCGACCGTCCACCCGGGACCGATTCGTGAGCCTGGGAGGAAGGTTTGAGGGAAGGATTTGGTGATCTTGAATGACTTCGTCACCTCACCGGGGATCCGCATCGGCCATGATTGATAAGTCCTATTAATACAAATCAGTGAATAGGATTCAAAATTCAATCACCACGTCGGACCAAAATCGAAAATTCGAAGGGAATAAATTTTCATAGGACATTCATATCCAAAATCTTACAAATTCACACTAATCCCTCTCGCCCACTTTGAGTCAAAATCCGGCAAGAAAAGTGTCAAATTATTCTTGCCGAGCTTCCTTTCTGAGAACATGTCTCATAACCCTATGAAGCTGAAATCGAGTCTCAATATTATCGGAGCCGCCAGTCTGGCGATTCCGGCTGCCCTCTCCGCGCAAGCGGTCGACGAAATCGAGGAGTTGGAAAAGGGTTCTCCCCTCGCATTCCTCAACGAAATGGAAACGGACGCCTCCGCAACTTTTGGTTGGGACAGCATCTACCTCGCAGAAGGTCGTGACGACCTCGGTGACGGCGGACTGGTCTACTCAGAATTTACTGGCTCAGCGGGCCCAGTCGCCCTCGGCACTTGGTATGCAGACGCTACCGATGTCGACTACAACGAATGGAACCTTTTTGGTGAGATTGCCTTCGAATTGACCGAAGGTCTGGAAGCCTATGTTGGCTACACCTACCTGGCCTTTTTCGAGGACGGCGAAAAGTCGGACGACAGCGAAGTTGGCGTTGGCGTTTCGTACGCGATCACCGACTACCTGGAAGCCAGTGCCGACTACGTCTACTCCTTCGAAGCGGAAGGTTCCTTTGTGGAAGTCGCTATCGCGGCGCCCTATGAAATTTCTGAAGGATTTTCGGTCGCTCCCTACGCTCTCCTCGGAATTGACTTCGGTTACCGTACCGAAGAATACGACGGTTGGAACCACCTCCAAGTCGGCCTCGATGCGGAATACCTGATCAGCGAGCGCTTCGCTGTCGGTGGATATGCCGCTTACGCCTTTGCGTTGCGTGATATCGAGAAGGAAGAGGACACCACCGGACAAGAGATCGGTGACCAGCCTGCCTTCGGCGTTTACGCCTCGGTCGGATTCTAATCCCTGCGACCCAATTTACCACTGAGCCCCCTTGCCGATGGCAAGGGGGCCGTCAGGGTAAAGCCCAGACTCCCTGACTTTCTCGAAAAACAAACATCCACACCATGAAACTCTCTCTCACCAAAATCTCGCTCCTTCTGGCCTTCGCGACTCCCGCGATGGCTGACCAGCCCTCTGAAGAGCTGAAGAAAAGCGTCGTCGAAAACTACGCAGACATCGTCCACGCCAATTACGCGGACTCTCTCGCCTCCGCGGAACTCCTCCAAGGAGCCATCGCCAATCTGGCCGAGAATCCAACCGAAGAATCTCTTTCCCAAGCCAAAGCACTATGGCTTTTCGCCCGTAACTCCTACGGAGAATCTGAAGTCTACCGTTTCTACGAAGGTCCCATTGACTCCGAAGAAGACGGTCCCGAAGGCCTTCTCAACGCATGGCCGATGGACGAATCTTACATCGACTCAGTAGAAGGCCTGCCCGAGAGCGGAATCATTCACAACGAATCCGACTTTCCGGAAATCACCCCCGAACTTCTCGCCGAATTGAACGAGAAAGATGGGGAAACGAACATCAGCTCCGGCTGGCACGCGATTGAGTTCCTCCTCTGGGGACAGGACTTTACCGACGGCGGAGCGGGCGAACGTCCCCTGAGCGACTTCACCTCCGACGATTTTGCGGGTCGCCGCCTCGCTTACCTTCAAGCCGCCGCCGATCTCCTGGTCCAACACCTATCGGACCTCGAAGCCGCTTGGCAGCCCGACGCCGACAACTACCGCGCCGAATTCATCGCAGCACCCGCTGACGAATCCATCCGCAACATCCTTCAAGGAATTGGAATGATGAGTGGTTTCGAGCTTTCCGGTGAACGCATTCTCGTGGCCTTGGAAACTCAGGCGCAAGAAGACGAGCACTCCTGCTTTAGCGACAACACCCACAAAGACGTTCTCGCGAACGCCCAAGGTGCGCTCAACGTCTATGAAGGCCGTTACTTCAGCCGACTCGATCGCTCTCTCACAGATGGTCCTGGCATCCGCGACCTCGCGGCCGCAATGGATCCCGAAGTCGCTGAAGAAATCGGAGCTCAGATCGAGACTTCCGTGGCCCTCGCCGCAACCGTTCCCGCTCCTTTCGACCAAGCGATCCTCCAAGAGAACGGACGCGCGTCTCTCCAAATCTTGGTCGATTCTCTCTTCACCCAAGCCGCGATGATTCAAGAGCTGGCTTCCGAAATGGGCCTCTCGATCGCGATTGTAGAATAGCCTAGCACATTGACCATATCAGTAATCCCCCTCGAATAAAGGGGGATTGGTTGAACAGCCATCCCTTCCTCGTGATTGAGGAAGGGATGATCTGTTTACCCATCATTTCAAAATTCTCCATGAATTCTCTCCGCACCAAAATCCTATTCGTCCCCATCGCGAGTCTCGGACTGTTGCTACTCGGTGCCGTGAACCGGGAATCTCTTCCCAATTCTGTCGAAGTATTTGAATATGATACCAGCCCCGATAGTGGTGGGGAAACCACGCGTTTCGAGCAGGGACGCGACGCCTTCAATCGCCCCACCCCCAATCTCACCCTCAAGAACCGTACCTCCTTTTTTGTCGGCAACTCATTCTTTAAGCAGAACTGGATCGCCGCCCCAGGCTCCGCAGTCGCCCGCGACGGTGTCGGCCCCTATTTCAACGCCCGCTCCTGCACTGGCTGCCACACCTTCGATTCCCGTGGACGCATGCCGGAAAATGCCGAAGAGGCTCCCATCGCCTTGCTGATCCGCATTAGCCGGGGAATCGATCCCGAAACGGGAGCCCCCATTCCGGATCCCCAATACGGGCTTCAGCTACAAAATTTCTCGCTCCCCGGCCTCCAGCCCGAGGTCAACATTTCGCTCGATTGGGAAACCATCGAAGGCACCTACCCCGACGGCACTCCCTACACCCTGCAGAAACCCATTCTGACCTATTCGGAATGGAAGGACGGGCCTCCCGAAGAAGGCCTGCTCACCGGACCGCGCCTAGCCCCTCAAATTCCCGGAGTCGGCCTCCTCGAAGCGATTTCCGCCGAAACTCTTCATTCCTTCGCCGATCCAGACGATAGCGATGGAGACGGCATTTCGGGCAAACTCTCCATCGTCGGAACCGATTCCGAAGGCGACCCGTTGATCGGACGCTTTGGTTGGAAGGCCGAGCAGCCGACCGTGCGCCATCAAAGTGCCGCCGCCTTCCTCGGAGATATGGGGCTCTCGACCTCTCTCTTCACCGACGACCACGATCAGGCACCCTACGACCGTGAACGCTATCCGACTGGTGGAGAGCCTGAAGTGGAAGACAAGATCCTCGACCACGTCAGTCGCTATACCATGCTCCTCGGCGTTCCCGGTCGCCGAAATACGGAAGACTTGGAAGTCCGCCGCGGACAACGTCTGTTCCATGAAATCGGATGCGCCTCCTGTCACATTCCGAAAATGGAAACGGGAGAAGTCGAGGGGATCCCGGAAGTGTCTCATCAAACGATTCGGCCCTACACCGACCTGCTTCTCCACGACATGGGCGAAGGCCTTTCGGACGAGCGTCCCATCTTCAACGCCTCCGGCCGCGAATGGCGCACTCCTCCTCTCTGGGGGATCGGCACCCTCGACACCGTCTACGGAGAAACAGCCTACCTCCACGACGGCCGCGCCTCCACCATGGAAGAAGCCATCCTCTGGCACGGCGGAGAAGCCGAGCAGAGCAAGGAAGACTTCACCCATCTCTCCGCCGAAGACCGCCAAGCCGTGATCGCGTTTCTCGAGTCGTTGTAGGATCCCAACAGATCAACTCAGGTAGCGCGCCATGGCCCATGGCGCACCCCAGTGGGTATAAAGCAATCGACTCTGATCCCCATACATTCGCAGAATGCGGGTTGGGCCAACCCGCGCTACCTTTGGCGGCACGACGTTCGGCACACAGGCTGGAAGCCCCTTTTTCCAGACGACAACCAGTTCAATCGAGCGACCCTGAGATGGGGGCAGCTGAAGCTACTCCCCGTAGCCGCTCAGCTTTAGCTGCGCGGTCCTGCGGTTTCGGAAGGTCTTGCTCGGGTGCCGTTCGGAAAATACGCGATGGGGGCAGCTGAAGCTACTCCCCTACTTCCCGTAGCCGCTCAGCTTTAGCTGCGCGGTCCTGCGGTTTCGAGAGGTCTTGCTCAGGTGCCGTTCGGAAAATACGCGATGGGGCAGCTGAAGCTGCTCCCCTACTTCTCTGCCTATTTACATCACCGCGATTCCGTCAATGGTCAGCTAGGTAACCCACAATGGCGCACCTCGGTGAGTATAAAGCGATCAACTCTGATCCTTCTTAAATTCGCAGAATGCGGGTTGGGCCAACCCTCGCTACCTTTGGCGGCACGACATTCGGGACACAGGCTAGCAGCCTGTAGCACTTTTACTGATCGCATAAGCCGTTCGGTTTCCGTGCGAGTGCGGATCAGACTTAAAACCGCTCAGTCAGCTTAGTTTCAAAGTTGAGCGCTTGACAGACCGCGATCGAGAGAGCTGGAAGCTCTCACTACTTTCGGTCCCGATTAGCTGAGCTATCGAGACCTCTGCCATTGGGACGCTGAAGTGACGTTCTACTACCCGTACGCTGTTCGTTCCGCCCTCCTTCACGGCGACCCGCAATTGTGCGGGCCGCCGTCCTGACCCTTCGGGAGTCTCTATGAAGCTGATGAGTCTCGTCGAAGCTTAGCGGCCAGGGGACTCGAACGTCTATGACCTCGTTCTCGTCCGAAAGGCGGAAATGACTACGGTTTACTAGAAAGTTTTCGTGCGAATTGGTTGCGATCCGGCACTTGTGCTTGGCTCCCGTGGCAAGCTCACCGCAAACCATTTGTAGAGCGCGGGCAGCACGAGGAGAGTGAGAATGGTGGAAGAGACCAATCCGCCGATGACCACGATTGCCAATGGCCGTTGTACTTCGCTCCCCGGTCCGGTTGCCAGGAGAAGCGGAACGAGCCCCAAAGCTGTGGTGCCCGCGGTCATGAGGACCGGACGCACCCGAAGACAGGCGGCCTTCACACTCACCACATGAATATCCATCCCCTCCCGGAAGAGTTGATTGAGATAGGTCACCAGCACCATTCCATTCCCCAAGGCGATACCGAAGAGAGCGATGAAGCCAATGCTCGAGGGAACCGACAGGTTTTCTCCGGCGATCCAAAGGGCCACAACTCCTCCCACCAATGCCAGAGGAATGTTGAGTAGAATCAACGCCGTATTCTTCAAGGAAGTAAACGAGAGATAAATTAGCAGCGCGATAAGCGCTAAGGTAATGGGCACTACCACTAGCAGTCGCTGATTGGCCTCCTTTTGCAGTTCGTACTGGCCTCCCCAAGTCACGAGATAACCGGGAGGCAGGTCGACTTCTGCATCAATGGCCTTTTGGGCCTCCTCAACAAAACTCCCGATATCCCGCCCGACAACGTTCGACTGAATCTGCAGGTATCGCTGGGTGTTCTCTCTGACGATGGAAAGAGGCCCGGTAATTTCCTCGATAAGAGCAATCTCGCCTAGGGGAATCATCGCTCCTTCAGGAGTTCGAATGATCAGCGCCCCAAGGTCTTCCACCGTATCCCGAGCATCCTTCTGGTAACGAACATAGATGTCGAAACGGCGTACCCCTTCGTAGATCTGACCTGCTTCGACACCGCCTACTGCGGCTTCGATCAACGCTTGGACCTCCGAGAGGTTAAACCCGTAGCGCGACACGGCCTCACGATCCGGACGGATGACAATCTGAGGCGCTCCGGTAATCTGGCCAGCCTGCACGTCGGCCGCTCCGTCGACCTCGCGGACGACATTCGCGATGTCCTCCCCTTTTTCCTTGAGGATATCGAGGTCGGGCCCGAATAGCTTGATCGCCAGCTGCGCTTTGGTTCCACCAATCAATTCGTCCACCGAAAGCTGAATTGGCTGGGTCATGTTGGCCTGCACGCCCGGCATCCCTTCAAGCTTCTCGCGCATCGCATTCTCGACGTCGGCTTGAGTGAAGCCATCGCGCCACTCGGACGGATCCTTGAGCACCACCATCATATGTACGGTGTTGACGGGATCCCCATGCGCTCCCACTTCCCCACGGCCGATTCTTGAGATCGCCTGTTCGATTTCCGGGATCTCCAATAATCGCCTTTCGGCAATCATCGTGTTCCGCTGAGTCTCCGCAAGGGATACCGAAGGGGCCATCGTCAAATTTGCAATGATGTCGCCCTCCATAAGTCGCGGCGTGAACTCCGAGCCAAGTTTCGGAAAGACCCATAGACCGACGAGCAGCAAAGCCGCCGCCAATCCCACTGCCAACCAGCGAAGCCGCACGAAGAACGAGACGACGGGACGATAAACGGCAACGAGCGCACGGACGACCCAGATCTCCTGAGGTTTTTCTTCCGTTTCCTTGTTTCTCCGCGAAAGATTAGGCAGGAACAACGCCGCGAATACCGGGGCCCCGAAGAGTGCGTAAATCAGCGAGCCAAACATCGCCAAAGAGACGGTGTAGGCCAGAGGGCGGAACATCTTCCCCTCGACTCCCTGCAGGGTAAAGAGAGGGATGAAGACCAGGACCACGATCAGGGTGGCAAAAGTAATCGGCTTCGCCACCTCCTGGCAGGCCCGGGCAATGATCCGAATCTTACTCTCGCTGCCTGCCGATGTTCTCATCAGGCGATCCGTATTCTCCACCATGACAATCGTCCCGTCGACCATCATCCCGATCGCGATGGCCAATCCCCCCAGGGACATCAAGTTCGCCGAGATGCCAAAGTAGTACATAGCCGTCGTGGCAATGAGCACCGAGAATGGAATCGCCAAGGCGACCACCAAGCTCGGTCGAAATCCTCCGATGAACAACAATAGCACCAGGACGACCAGAATGATCCCTTGAAGCAAAGCACTGGTGACGGTGTTCACCGCTCCTTCCACCAACGTTTTCTGTTCGTAGTAAGGGTCTATGACAATCCCCTCCGGCAAGGCTTCTTGAATCTCTCCCAACTTGTTCTCTACGGCCTCAATCACCGTCGAAGAGTTGGTGCCATAGAGCTTGATCACCATCCCGGAAACAACCTCTTCAATTCCGTTTCTTGTCTGCAGCCCTTGGCGAATCTCTCCACCGATCTCAACGTCGGCGACTTCCTCCAGATAGACCGGTGTCCCGTCCTCGTGGCTCACGATGATGCTCTTCAGATCATCCATCCCGTCGGCCAGTCCCTCGGAGCGGAGAATGAACATTTCCCCGTTTCGCTCAAGGAACTGCCCTCCGACATTTTCGTTATTCTCCTCAATCCGCTCGATCAGATCATGAAGCGATACGTTATAACGAAGAAGCGCATCGGGATCGACATTGACCTGGAACTGCTTCACGAAGCCGCCGATGCCCAGGACCTCGGTCACACCAGGCACCGTCTGCAAGTTGAACTTCACGACCCAGTCCTGCAGCGACCGTAAATCCTCCAGAGAATATTCACCCGTGGTATCGATCAGGTTGTAATAGAGCACCAGCCCCTGCCCTGTCGAAATCGGTCCCATTTCTGGTTCGCCAAAACCATCGGGGATCGCTTCTCGAGCCTCGCCGAGCCGCTCCCCCACCACTTGCCGGGCAAAGTAGATGTCCGTGCCCTCTTCAAAATAGATGCTCACCACCGAGAGCCCAAAGTTGGAGACCGATCGAATCTCGGTAACCTTGGGTAAGCCGCTCATGGAGGCCTCGACCGGGAAGGTGACAAACTTTTCCACTTCCTCCGGGCCCAATCCCGAAGTGACGGTAAAGACCTGCACGAGTGCTGGCGACACGTCCGGAAATGCATCCACCGGAAGCTTCTTATAGCTCAAATATCCCGCGCCCATCACCGCCAGGGTAAGAAGGACGACGACGAGTTTATTCCGCAGAACGGATTCAATCCAATGATTCAACATGATTGCCCCCCTCCGATCAATGATGGTGACCGCCGAATGAGCCTTTGCCCATTTCCGCTTTCAGGGAGATCGCATTGTCGACGACAATGGATTCGCCGGCCTGCAAGCCCGCGAGGATCTCCCAGGAATCCGCGTCACTCCGGCCAAGCTGAACCGGTCGAGACTCAAACCCTTCCTCACCCTGAACAAAGACCACGTTCCCCTCCTCCATCGTCAAGACGGCAGAGCGAGGCACGATCAAGTCGACCTGAATTTCAGCCACCTCGATCCGTCCTTTGACAAACTCACCGGGCCTCCATACGCCTTCTTCATTGTCCACCACGACTCGAGCCAACCCGGTTCGCGTGTGCTCATCCACGGTCGGGGCGAGATAGGCAATCTCACCCCTAAAGTTGGTTCCGTTGTGATTCCCCTGAACTTCTACGGGCAACCCCTTGCGCACCTCTCCCAGATAACGTTGATAGACTCGAAGATCGGCCCAGACCGTTGACAGATCCGCCACGGTGAACAGTGGAACCCCGGATCCGACAGTCTGACCGGGGGTCAGGTCATACTCGACAATCATTCCGTCAATCGGAGCCTTCACGTCGAACGATACCAACGTCTCTGCACTTTCGAGACGCGCCAGTACCTGTCCCTTCTTCACCTCGTCAGCAAGACGCACGGAAATCGAGAGGATCGTTCCCGCATATTGGGGCGTCACGTAGGCAATCTTCTCCCCATTGAAGCCGATTTCTCCCGGCAGAGTGATGTAGCGATGAAGAACCCCCTTAGACGCCTCCGCCAGTCGAATTCCGAATTCTTCCTGCACCTCGGGAGAAAGCGAAACCATCTCCTCATGGTCGTCATGCCCTTCTTCCCCGTGGGCATGCTCCTCTTTATTCTCCCCAGTACCATGCCCTCCGTGCTCATGGTCTGAATGGTCGCCGTGGTCATCATGCTCAGCCTCCTCTCCTTCGGCATGGTGCTGGCTTTCCCCGGCCTCCGATTTATGGTGCTCCGGTTCGGCGTGATCGTGGCCACCTTCGTGCCCGAAACTGGGAGATGCGACGAGAAGTCCAGCCAATAGCAGCGTCTGGAGACGGCGGTTCAAAAGCGAAAACAGTGGGTGGGTCAAAATCTTCATGGTGAAAGTTCTAAATGGTTTCATTGATTCAGGGTCGCGGGACGGGTCAGGTTCTCGATCGCAGTTAGGGCCTCGGCATACCGGCCCAAGGCTTCTAAGTAGGATTCCCGGAGCGCAAACAGCTCTTGGCGGCTATCGATCACGGCCACCTGTGTAAACTGTCCTCGGCGATATCCCTCTTCAGCGGCTTCCAGGGTTTCCCGAGCTGCGGGAAGAAGATCCGCCTCAATACTGCGGGCATCGGCATAGGCCGCATGCAATTGCCGCCAGCTGTCGTTCAACGCGAGGAGCAATTCCCTGCGACGGGACTCCCGCTCGTATTCTACGGATCGCAACGCGGCGCGGGCAGACCGAATGTTGCCCTGATTCCGGTCAAAAAGCGGCCAGGGTACCGCCACTCCGGCGACAAACCCGAGATTCCCATCGTCTTCATTGTAGTAGCGGGCGCCCCCATACACCTCAATGTCCGGCGTTGCCCTCGCCTCTTCCAGCTCCAGTGCGGCCTGCCGCTGCTGCCGATCTGATTCGAAACGCTTGAGAATGACCGTTTCCGGCAATACCGCCGCCAGCTCCTCGATCGAAGGAATCTCCTCCTCCAAAACGATCTCACCCTGCACTTCAAACTCCGGCGCGGGGACCATCCCCCACAGCGAAGCTAAATCCGCCCGCGCCGACTCATAGTCCCTCTCGGATTGGCGTAAAAGAAACTCCTGGCGCCTCACGGCGAGAGTGGCCCGCGTCTCCTCCACTTGAGGAGAACGAGCATTCTGGACCAATCCCTGAGTCTCACTCAGGCTTCGCTCCGCCAGCTCAAGCTGCTTCTCCCGCAACGCCACAGACTGCTGAGAGAGGAGAACCTCAACGAAAGCCTTTCGAACCTCCGCCTCGATGTCGGACTCCAATTGTTCGGCCTCCCAGACAAAGGATGCCAACCGCTGGCGCTCGAGCTCCGTTCGGAGTCGGCGCTTGTCGGCTGTCTCAAGAACTTGGGTCACTCCCAGAGTGACCTCTAGGGCTTGAACGCCGCTCACCGGACCGGTGCCGAGAAAATTCTCGGCCTCCGCACCGATCACCGGATTCGGACGGACCCCTGCCTGCTCTACCTGCCCATCCGCGGCATCGCGCCTCTCGGCGACTAGGTCGTAGCGTGGATCGTTATCCAGCGCCAATTGGAGGGCTTGTTCGAAATCAACGGGTTCAGCCCCGATCTGCCCGAAGGTGCTTGCCGGGCTTGCGCCGAGGGCAAAAAGTAAATGTAGAAGAAATCGTGTGTTCTTGGAAAAAAGTTTGGGTCGATGCATGAATCATCCTGATTGAAAAGACACTGCACTCACCCCGCACATCGGGGGAGCGATCTGACGGCTCACGATGAACCGTCCCAGCGAATATCGAATCAGGATTGATCAGAGCCGAAGCTGCACCGACGGCATTACCTCGACAGCCACAACGAACTCATAAGCATGGATCCCCTCACGAGCTTTGGAGGCCGCACCCAAGAGGGAAGATGCCAAGTCACGCTTTGAATCCGCGAAAAGATGATCGGGCAAAATCGACTCTCGAGGACCTTCCACCCAAAACCGCTCTCCGGGAACCGGGGAGAAATCCAAAGTGTTCAGCACGATGTCGTCGCAATCGGATTCCTCCACATCACAATCCTCCTCCGTCTTCGGGGAGTTTGCATGATCTACATCGGAATGCTCATGATCGCGGCTATCCGCCAACTTCAGATGAGTCTCACCCTCGTCATGCAGGCAGAGCAACAATGTCTCCGTTCCACCCAGAACCGAGTTCAGAGTGAAAAGCATGAGAAGCACTGCTGATTGAAAAACTTGCACAGCGCAAAGGCCAATCGACATCCCGGACGGATGTCAAGGGTTCTTGAAAACTGAGAGGTTCAGGAGAGGATTCGAGGCACCGTGAGATGGGGGCAGCTGCGCCGCTACAAGGAGTAGCCGCTCAGCTTTAGCTCCGCGGTCCTGCGGTTTCGGAAGGTCTTGCTCGGGTGCCGCTCGGAAAATACGCGATGGGGGCAGCTGAAGCTGCTCCCCTACCTATTTACGTCACAGTGATTCCGCCAATGGTCAGTTAGGCAACGCACAATGGCGCACCTCGGTGAGTATAAAGCAATCGACTCTGATCCCCTTACATTCGCAGAATCCGGGTTGGGCCAACCCGCGCTATCTTGAGGGGCATGGCGTTCGGGACACAGGCTGGCAGCCTGAGGCTGCTTTTACTGCTCGCATCAGCCGTTCGGTTTCCGTGCGAGTGCGGATCAGACTTAAACCCGCTAAGTCAGCTTAGTTTCAAAGTTGAGCGTTTGACAGACCGCGATTGAGAGAGCTGGAAGCTCTCACTACTTTCGGTCTGGCTTTGGCGTAGACATAGGGCATCGCTTCTGTTCCAAAATCTTCCTCGATTCGAATGACCGAACTATCTACATGTTGGCTTTGTGAACGAGATATCGCAGATGCTCTCAGCGTCTGCCAAATCCCGATTCGAAAAGGATCAACGGCGCTGGCGGCGGCGTAGGGTCAAAAGTATTCCAACACCGCCCAACAGCAACCCTGCACTGGCTGGCTCAGGAATGAACGAACTCTCGTCCAACAGAGTGACGGTCAAAGTCTCGCCGCCCCCGACCTGGATGGTGGGAGTAAAGTCTGAATTGGCGAGAAAGTCCGAAAACTGCTGGGTATAAACATCGTCGAAATAGTTCTGAAAGACGTTGGCCCACTGATTGTAAAATTCCTTATCCGACGACCATAGGTCACCATAATACTCAGAGGTCATTTTCTGCCATTCCTCGCTGGTGTCGTCACCGTAAAGATCACTACCGATAAAGCCGAAGGAAAAACCGGCCAAGAGATCTCGCGTAACTGTGGCGAAGACATCATTACTGCCCGTATTGCCACTCCCTGTCGTGGCCGTCTCCCCACTTGTCTTCTTAAAACTATAATCGTAGTCGAGGACCGCCTGGTAAATGCTCTCAGAAAATGCCTCCACATCCACATTCGAAGTCAACGTGAATGAATCAATTTTCGTAGTCGAAGTGTTGACGTCAGTGCTACTCCCTTCGATCTTTAAATCGCCGGTAGTTGCATCGTAGGAAATCGAGGAAACGGTATATGTTTGAGCCTCGAAACGAACGTTCGGTGGACTTGCTTCACCGCTGTAGGTATTATCGATTTTGATCGATGTGACCGGAGAAGCGCTTGGGAACGTATCGCTCAAGTAAGCTGCAAAGGACGGGTATTTATCGACAACCGATCCGTTCGCGCCGGATCCGTTCGCGGGACTAATCACCCGAGTAATCGGGCCCGCAGCCGTATAGCTCGTGCTATTACGCACCACTGTGGTGTTGCTACTGGTGCTATTCGTTGAGCTCGTCAGACCCGCGAGATCGTTTCGGAGCTGGGATAGGTTGACCCCTGCCTTCGGCGTCCCCCGTGTCGAACTCGTGTTGGCCGCATCGGTGCTGTGAAGTTCCACCGGAAAAGAATAGTAATTGATGTAGGTGATATCCGGTGCAGCTGAGGTAGCGGAACCGGAAAATTCCAGAATCTGATACTGGTCTGTATTGAAGTTAGTAGGGTTGGGAGCCGTGGAGCCAATACTGGAATTACTCAGATACATATTCCCGGACCAGTCCGTCGGCATGTTGTTGATGGCCGTGCCGATCATGCTATTGGAGACCTTGTAAGAGGTTCCGGTCGAAATGCTTTGCCCTCCCGACCAGCTCGGGGCCGAAGAAAATTCAGCGCCGAGAAAAGTCACCCACAGATCGGAAAGCCCAGTGTTGTTATTGACAATATCCAACTTATACTGATCGGCTGCGGAGGCTGGTAGGAGTTGGAGAGAAAGGGCCAGACAACCAGCACCTAGAGAGCGGGAGAGATAAGTCATGAGAATGAATTCATAAAAAGAACGTCGCTATATTTCAATCAAAATCTCGGACGCAGCAGATATGATTCGTCTACGCCGTAGGACTCGGCCCGGACCGCAACAGCTCACGTCTCCCGTCAGGTTACTCTCTCTTGAAAAAAGACCTGCCATCTTCGGGAGGAACCTCCCAGCACTTGCGGTATCGATTTGGTCGAGGCTCAGCAGACGCATTGCGGCCAGATGTTAGGCTCTCATCGAAAAGGGGGCCCGCTCCAATTAAATATCTCTCGCCAAGAATATCGAGATCACAGCGTATTTTCGACCGAAACGTTGAGCAGCAACCCTCGGAATGCCGATCCTACGCACGAGAGCTGGAAGCTCTCGCTACTCTCGCTAGGACAACGGAAATATCCAATTCTCATCGAATCCCCTGCTTCAACCTTTCTCTCAGCAATCTCGGTTGGCTTAGTGTTCTCCCGGGGAAACAGCTTTTGAAACACAGGCAGGCAGCCTGTGGTACTTTTGTTCCCTTTCTTGGAAACGGATTTTAGATGGCCACGGATTCTTGTTCATCCGGTTCCACCTCTCTGCAACCGCGATTGAGAGAGCTGGAAGCTCTCACTACTTTGAATAGGGGATCAGCTAGAGGTCCGGTGGCTTTCCTCATTTCGCGCCTCGACCTGAGCCCCTTGGAACGAGTAGTACCTTCCTATGAATGGATCGAAGAACTTCCTTCTCGTCATTATCCTGATCCTCGCGCTTCTGCCCTGGGGCTTCCTGTTTGTTCTGCTTCAGTCCGAAGACGGGGCGAAATTGCTGGGTCTGGACGGACTGGCCGCGGAAAATTCGGGCGTGAGTCAAGAGGATGCCGACGAGATGGAGGCGGTGATCTCCACCCAAAAAGAGAAAATCCTCGAGTTGGAGGACTCCCTCGCCCAAGCCCAGAATGGCGCGGATCCGATCATCTCCCAGACAGATCTGGATGAGCTGCAGGATTCTCTGGAACAATTGAAACTGGAAAACCGAGAAGCGGAGAACGAAATCCAACGCCTCCGGGCAGAATACAGTTCGGCGCTCTCCAAGGTTGTCCAAATGAAGACCGAGCAACTGGCTGCAGAAGCCGTTCAACCGCCAGCCCTACCCCAGCCCGCGCCCGCGCCTTCTCCCAGCCCAAGCCCCCAACCCACACCGAAATCTGCGCCAGCCGCGCCCGCGGCGAATTCCACTCCGCAGAACTCGGGAGGTTGGATTCTGCCCCCGCCGAATTGACACCCCGCACGGACAGAACAAGGTAAATCATGGCCAGAAAACCAGGCGTTCTTCTTCTCAACTTGGGTTCTCCCGCATCCACGGATGTATCGGATGTGCGGAAGTATCTCGGGGAATTCCTAATGGACGGGCGGGTTCTGGATGCGCCCAAACCCATTCGATGGATTGTGGTCAACGGCTTCATCCTCCCCTTCAGACCCAAAAATTCCGCAGCTGCCTACAAGCGAGTGTGGACCGACGAAGGATCTCCGCTGATCGTTAAAAGCGAAAAAGTGCGTGAACTTCTCGACTGCGAAGACTGCCCCACTTTTCTCGCAATGAACTACGGCGAACCTTCGATCGACCAAGAGATTGAGAAAATCAAGAAACAAGGAATCACCGACTTGTTCTTGATGCCGCAATACCCGCACTACGCCATGTCGAGCTACGAGACGGTCGTCGCCAAAACCATGGAAACGCTGCGGGAAAAGGCACCTGAGATTCAAACCAAGCTTCTCCAACCCTTTTATCAAGACGAGGACTATCTGGGTGCTTTGGAGACGGTCATCCGTCCCTATCTGGAGAAAAAGCCGGACCTCGTTCTCTTCTCTTTTCACGGAATTCCCGAGCGCCACCTGCGCAAGACGGATCCCTCTCACGCCCACTGCCTGGAAAGCGGGGACTGCTGCGAAAACTGCCACCCGGCCCATGCGACCTGCTACCGACACCAGTGTTTCACCACGGCCCACAAGACGGCGGCTCGCCTCGGCCTCGCTCGAGACCAGTATCATATCTCCTTCCAATCCCGCTTGGGTCGCGATCCTTGGCTCACGCCGTACACGGATAAGACCCTGGAAGAGCTCCCTGGGAAAGGGGTGAAACGGCTCTTAGTCATCTGCCCGGCTTTCGTTACCGACTGCCTCGAGACGCTTGAGGAAATTTCCATGGAAGGAAAGGACTCCTTCCTCGAATCCGGGGGAGAGTTCTTTGTACAAATCCCCTGTCTCAACGACCATCCTGCCTGGATCGATGTCCTTCGTAATCGCATCGATTCTTGGCGCAATCAAACGGTGGCATCCGCCACTCCTTCGGCCTGATTTTTCCCGTGAGCGATCCGGACCGATTCCTCGTCTGGCTTTCGATGGCCGCATACGGGCTCGCCGCCCTTTACGGAATTGTGCGCCTACTCCGCCGGAAACCGGGCACTCGCACCGTAACCTACCCCCTCATCTTCGTCGGGTTCCTGCTGCAGACCGCGGGACTTTACCTGCGCGGCATGCAGTACGGTGCCTGCCCTCTGGGCAACACCTTCGAGGTCGTCCAATTCATTGTCTGGTCGACGACCTTTCTCTTTCTGGTCATCGGGCCCGTCTTCCAGGTTCATCTACTCGGGACCGCTACCGCGGCTCTGGTGACTGCGACAGGGTTGATATCCCTCTTGGTTCCCAATTGGGACTATCCGCACACTTCGACGCTCTTCGGGGGCGATCCCCTCATCGAATTCCACGCCGCCGTCTCCATCTTCAGCTATGGAATTTTCGGTCTGCTCTCGACCGTCGCCATTCTCTACCTGATCCAGTACAATGCTCTGGAACGTAAATGGCGCTCGCGGATCTTCGCTCTCCTGCCCTCTATCGTCAAACTGGACAACCTCGCCCGCCGACTCCTTTCCGCCGGCATTCTCGTTCTCACCCTCGCTTTCCTTTCCGGGCTGATGGTTTGGTTCGACGAAGCGTGGGAAGCACTTCACTGGAAACTTCTCACCGTGGCCATCCTCTGGCTCGGTTACGGTGTCGTTTGGATCATGCGGCTCCGGCAGCGTTTTTCACCCCACCGCGCAGCGATCTGTTTCCTCACTCTTTACCTATTCGCCCTCTTCAGTCTCTGGCCCGTCAGTCGATCGCACGATTCTAAAGATCAAGAGTCCCCGCCCTCGACTGAACATCTGACTCCTCCCACCAGCAAATGAGTCTGCCGAGACGATTGCTCGTCCTCGGAGTTTCCCACCATCGCACTCCGCTGGACATTCGAGAGCTTTTTTCGCTCTCGCAGGACGACGTGCGCAATCTCGCGGAACGATTACTGGCAACCGAGGAGATCGACGAAGTCGTTCTTCTCAACACTTGCAACCGCGTAGAAGCCTACCTTTCGGGAGAATCGGAACCCGACCCAGAAAAAGTCCTCGGGGCCATGGCCGAGGTAACCGGACAGCCTCTCGACCTCCTCCGCAAACTGCACTACTCCTCCGGCAACAGTGACATGCTCGTGCACCTCTTCTCTGTGGCTTCCGGACTGGATTCCCAGATGATCGGCGAAACTGAGATTCTGGGCCAAGTGAAAGAATCGCTCACCCGGGCCCGCAAGGAGAAATGGGTAGGCAAGACCATGGGCCCCCTCTTCGAACGATCATTTCAGGCGGCAAAATGGGCCCGCACCCACACCGGAATTGGCCAAGGACAGGTCACGATTGGCAATGTCGTCGTCGACCTCGTCACACGCGTTTTCGGTGACCTCGTCAGCCCCCGCATTCTTCTCGTCGGCAGCGGAGAAGTTGCCGAAAAGACCGCGCAGAGCCTCGCCAGTCGCGGTGCCCGAGACATCACCGTCACCGGTCGATCCTTCGACCGGGCCGAAGCCCTGGCACGAACCTTTAGCGGGGCCGTCGTCCCCTTCGAAACCTTCCGCGCCAACCTTCATTTCTACGACATCATCATCTGCTCGACAGCCTCACCGGAACCCCTTCTCACCACCGAAACGGTCCGCGAAATCTCCGGAAAACGTCGTTACGCCCCAATCCTCCTCGTCGACGTCGCCGTCCCCAGAGACGTCGAGCCCTCCGTAGGCGCCCTCAACCAAGTCTTCCTCTACAACATGGATGACCTGGCCGACATCGCCAACGAGAACCTCCGCCTCCGCGAGCAAGAAGTGGAAAACTGCCTCGCTGAACTCAAACGACGCGCTTGGCGCACCTGGCTCCGGTCCGTACGGAGAACCCTTTTCACCAAACTCTCCCCGAAAGTTCAAGAGCCCAAGGGTTCCGGGAACTGACAACAAGAGAGAGGGGACTCAAGAAGTTGAGCCACAGACTGATTCTCGTTTCATATCGTTTATGGTCTACGAGAAAGGAAAAGGAAGAACGACTTCATGACCGTGTGCCTCCGGTGTCTCGCAAGTTTAATCCTTTCCAGCTTGATTCTTATCAATCCTCCCTATCCCGTTGCCATTGCTACCGTATCCGCAATATCGTGGTTGATCGCGGCAATGATGATTTTAATCCGAACAAGTGGAAGGGTTACCTTGAAGGGGACAGGATCTTTCTCCGGTCAGGGTTCTTTATTTTTGCCGGAATAACGACACTCGTATCATTCTTAATAGTAACGCTAGAAACCTAGACGCAGAAAAGACGGTTTCGGAAACCTGATAGGATCTCCCGGAAAACTCTAAAATCCAACAGGACGGGGATCCCCACCTATTGGATTAGCTGATCTCATCATTAGACAAAAAGAAAGCCCTCCCATCGTTCGTAGTGAGTTACACCGCCATCATCTCCATACTCATATTGCCATTTATGCTGGCAATTACTGTGGGTTCAATCCTACTGTGGAGAGCGTTCATGAGATCCGAGGTCCTGCCTGAAGAGCTTGCTTTGGCTGCAGCGTGGGGCTTCATCGTTGGCAGTCTGATTTGGTTGGGAGTATTCCTCAGAGGAACGACGCTTCTAGGCTTTGGCGCACCGTGGACATGGATAACAGCCGCCCATTTTGCATTTGCTGGCTATGGAGCACTAACCGTCACCTCTCTCTCCTGCCGCATCGTATCCAACGAGCAAGCGCTGAAAGTCCTTCGCGTACTCCTGATTGCACAGCCAGTAACCTATTTCGTAACAGCAGCCGGCATTCTTGGTTTTCGCTACTGTGACGAGATTGCGGCAACGAGTTACGCGAGCATATTTGCTGTGCAACTGGGCGCGGTTGCTCTCGGACAACCTGATCGTATCGCCCCTGCTCCCAGGTTACTAGCTCTTGTGGCTTTGAGTGTGCCAGTAGTAACCATGGTACCAGCGTTAGCTTGGGCATGGGGCAGCCCAGTCTTCGACATATCAGGAATGGTTCGTTACCATGGCATCGTGAATGCAATTGGCCATGTTGGACTCGGACTCGTGGCCTTTGCTTGGGGGCGCCCACCCTCACATTCACCAATACCGGACGTCAAATAATTCGATGAAGATCTTTAGCTATCACCTCATAGAGACCACTCCATCAACCACTCTTGGAGCCATTTTCAGGCCACCCACGAGGCGCAGAATCATTGGTTTACGTCATGCGGAATCCATGACTGCAATGACGCTTGGATCTCCCATACTGTCCTCTGCGCGCATGCAATTGCGAAATCTCGCAGTGTTTGCATATTGGGAGAATGAGGAGGCTTTGGACGACTTTCTGAAGGCCACCAAACTTGGTAGAAAATTGTCTGAGGGTTGGCATGTGCGTTTAAAATTCCTGCGCCAATGGGGGCAGTTCTCTAAATTTGGAGATCTCCCCGAGAAAGTTACTGATGCTGATCCAGCCCAACCGATAGTAGCAGTAACGCTCGCGCGATTGAAGATTCCTCAGCTCAGGAGATTTATCCACTGGGGGAAGCCAGTGGAAGAACAAGTGCGAGATCACCCGGGAACGACGTTGGCCATGGCTGCGATACGTCCCCCTCGCACATTCAGCACGTTTTCGATATGGAACTCACAACGTGAGATGACTGATATGGTTCACGGCAGGGACTCCTTTCCCAGGGCAGATCGGCACTCGAAAGCAATGTCTGAACGTAATCGAAAAGACTTCCATTATGAATTCACCACGTTTCGCTTCCGAGCGATTGCTGAGCACGGGACATGGAAAGAGAAGAGTAACTTTGTTCCGAAAATAGAAACGCCTATCAATTAATTCGGAGGAACCAACGCACTACCGCACGTGAGGCTCCTCGAACGCCCCAAAATACAATATTCAAAGTCGCCACCTAACTCCTTTTTCTACTGCTTCTATTCTCAACCGCCGAACGTCCTATGACTGAACTACCGATGTATGCTGGCCAGCACGCCCCGGTCGTTGATAGAAATCCAGAATCCAGCAGGGACGCTGGGGAACATGGATGTCCACTCCATCGGAGCGCGGTGCTTTAGCTCGCGCTTTCCCTACGTTCTTGTGGATGCGTGCCCAGGCTGAAGCACTGCGCTCCCGATAGTCCGGGGCAAATTGGATCGTTTCGTGCCAAAATTCCCCGCCCTTGTCGTTACGCCCATCCAAACTGTTTCTCATTCTCATCCTTGACTCTCCGAATCAGGAAATCAGACTCAACGGCCTCAGCAGCATTCACTTGCACTATTTTGATTCCGACAGTAGAACAGTTCATCCCCTTCAACACTGCTCATGAAGCTCGCAGGACATAAAGGTCGTCAAGCATTCACGCTTTTGGAGGTTATGATCGCCCTGGGCATCATGGCGATGGCGCTAGCCTCTGCCTCCATTTGTCTTCGCATGGGGATGATGCAATACGACACGGCCCGCTCGACCAACTACGCAACCCAGATTCTCCAAAATGAGGCCGAACGTATCAGGCTTCTCAGCTGGTCTGAGATCGAAAATCTTCCGAGCGCTGCCCGATTTTCTCCCATTGATCGAAGCAATAACAAATATCAGTTCAAGCGGATCCTCGAGAACTACAACGGATCTGATGACATCAAGAGAATTTGGCTCATTGCCAATTGGAAAGGGCTTAAAGGAGAACCACACCAGCTAAAGATCACCTTCAACTACGCCAGAGACGGCGCATTCGACTATCTCTATGGATCCAACAGCTGAGCCGCAGGTTTCTCCGACGCTTGCGGCGGATTCTTCGCGCAGCGACGGATTTACGCTCGTTGAGATGATGATTTCGACTGTCATCCTTCTGATGGTGGTTACCGGAGTCCTCACGTTCTTTCTTTCCTTCACCGAGGCGGGGCTGCGAATGGGATACTACTCTGACCTCGAGCGCCAAAACCAGCGAATCTATCAGTATTTTTCTCAAGATATTCGAGATGCAGAAAGCCTATCGTGGACGGATAGCCAAACCCTGACCCTCATTAGCAAAGGGAAGCAAACGACTTACACCTTTGACCCGGATGCGAAAACTCTAACTCGGCAAGAAACGGGCGAACCCCTGCAGGTGATCGCTGAAGATATCGAAGAATTCGAATTCTCGGCGTACGACCTCCTCGGCAATAGTATCAAACTGTTCAACAACTTAACGACGGCGAATGCAAAAACCAAGATGGTCGGGTTCTCGGGGAGTGCCGTAAAAATCCACAGTGGCATCGAGGACTCGACCACCCAGATTCAGTCTGCAGTCTACATGATGCGCAACAAAACCGAATTTATTCCCTAGGGCATGAACAACTCAAAAACAGGCAGTGCTCTCCTCGTCACCGTGATTTTCACGAGCATCTTAGGACTCATCGCGATCCCCACGTATCTCAGCCTGAGCCGGAATACCCTTACGCTCGCCAACCGCACTCACTATAATGCTGTCGCCGTTAATCTGGCCGAGGGCGGTATTGAGTACGGTGTTCACACGATCCGAAACACATCTGTAGTTCGGAATGCATGGAGTGGGTGGACAACTGTGGACGGGGACGCCTACAAGAAGCTCCCTGAGACAGACTACGTTGGGAACATCCACGGAGAACTCTCGGTCTACGTCATCGGCTATGATTCGGATTCTCCGGAAGTGCTGTCCAAGGCAACGATTCACTTGGGAAACCAACCGCCTATCGAAAAATATATGTATGCCGATGTCCGCTCGAACAGCACCCGCGGCCTCTTCGCCTATGGCATGCTGGTCAAAGACTATATTCATGCGGAAGGAGGCGTCGAGTTCGACAGCTGGATCTCTGATCCCGACGGAGATCCAAATACTCCCATCCAATTCTACGCCGACCACCTTTCGCGCGACTCGGTTGCAATCGCCACGGTGAGCACGGAAGACGGAGCGATTCGGTTGGGCAGCTCCGATGTCTACGGAACCGCTGCGGTCGGGAGTGGAAGCTATCGCGGTCTGGATGTCGGCTGGGGCGGCCAAGTCGGTCCACGAGACCCTCACAAATGGCACTGGTCGGACAAAGAATACCTCTGGGCCAAAGATCCCCCAGGATGGAAGGTGTCGACTAAAACCGGAGCTCTGACCACTGGATTTACCGCGTCCTTTGAAGATATCTCAGTCGGAATCACCACTCCCCGTTTCGATCTGACCGATCCGCGTGCCCGTTACCGCCTCCCCTACACCTACGAGAAAGAGGTCAGCAATGGCTATTCGACCTGGAAAGAGAATGTCTATATCGATGAGGAGACTCTCGGTTCGCCAGGCCAGAGTTCGGTCCTCGAACTCCAGGATCTGGAGGTAAAAGCGGGAGCGACGTTGCGAATCGAGGGCGATGTCACCGTCTACCTGCCGACCGAGGAAGTCACCTCCATGAAAGTCATTGAAGGAGGAGAGATCGAGCTCGCTCCTGACGCGACCTTGACCGTCTACACCGCTGGCGATGTCGACGTCACGGGGGCGGGGCTCTTCAGCCAAGTCGCCCCGCAACAACTTCAACTCTGGGGAACCGCCCCCGAAAGCCAGCATTTTAACTTTCTCAACAATGGCCAGTTTAGCGGGATCATCTACGCCCCGAAAGCTAGTGTCCGCGTCACTGGCGACTCGGATATCTATGGATCCATCGTGGCCAACGACGTTACCATGACCGGGAGCGGTTCGTTCCGCTACGACGAGTCTCTCGCCGACTACATAGGTCATCATTCCACCCCTGGCCCGCCGGAAGTTAACTTTCTGGAAGAGCTGACTGGAAGCGAACGCCTCCCCTACGTCCAGAAGTTTGAAGCGGTGAGCTTGTAATACCGAATTTAGGAGCTGCGAAAGATGACATCCCGGCCTCCTACCGAAGTTGGGAAGCCCTGAAAAAGTTGAGGGGAGCGCGGTGCTTCAGCCCGCGTTTTCGGAATCTCCTTTTGCATATGCACGCAGGCTGAAGCACTGCACCCCCGAAAGACTGAGGAAAATAGGATCGTTTCGTCCCAAAACTCCCCTTTCTTGCAGTTACACCTCAGGTCACCCATGCCCGAATTCAAACCATTGCCAAACGCCGAAAAATTTCTCAATTTATTCAGCTTCTGATGCCCAAATCCCCTCAAACTGTCAGTATTGAAGCCGAAGGCCTCGGCAAGTCATTTGGCGACCTCACCGCGGTTGAAGAGGTCTCGTTTACGGTCAAACCGGGGGAGGTCGTCGGGTTCATCGGTCCAAATGGAGCGGGGAAATCGACGACCCTGCGGATGCTGACCGGATTCCTCCGCCCCTCTACGGGGAAGGCTCGGATCGGTGGCCACGATGTCCTCCGCAAACCGGGCGCGGCGCGGCGTCAGTTCGGGTACCTGCCCGAGACCGGACCACTCTATGGAGAGATGACGGTAATCGAGTTTCTTCACTTTGTCGCCGGAGCCCGGGGCATGGACCGGCTCGCCCTTGATGGAGACCTCAATCGAGTCCGGAAGATCTGCCATTTGGAGAAAGTGTGGCACCAAACAATCGAGACGCTTTCGAAAGGATACCGGCAGCGCGTCGGACTGGCCCAAGCGATCCTTCACGATCCTTCCTGCCTCATCCTCGACGAGCCAACCGATGGTCTTGATCCCAACCAGAAACAGGAAGTGCGCGATCTCGTGACCGAAATGGGAAGCGAGAAAGCCATCCTCCTCTCCACCCATGTTCTGGAGGAGCTGGAGGCAGTCTGTGACCGGGTCATCCTCCTCCACAAGGGATCGGTTCTCCTCGACGAGTCGATCGGGGCAATGCGGAAGCGTCATCCCCTCTTCGGCAGCGTGAAGGTGCGGGTGGCCGAAAGCGACGCCGAACGTGCGCCGGCCGTGTTCAAGAAGCTGGAACCGTTCGTCAGCAAGATCGACCGCCAAGGCGAAGACTTCCTGCTCTATTCCCGAGATAAGCGAAACGTCTCCGAAGCAGTTCTGGCGGTCATCAAGGACTCGGGACTGGATCTGCGGGAAGTGGCCCCGGTCATCCCCCGACTCGAGGACGTTTTTCAGGAGCTGACACGGCCCACATCCAATTTCACGGAGGAGGACGAATGAGAGCAGTATTTCTACGAGAATTTTATGGCTATTTCCGGACTCCGGTCGCCTGGGTTTTTCTCTCAGTTTTTCTGATCGCCAGCGTGGGTCTCCCCTGGTTCCTCGGCGACTTTTTCGAGAGTAATGATGCCAGCCTCCGCATTGTTTTTCGTTTCCTCCCGTGGATCTATCTCTTCCTGATCCCTGCGGTCGGGATGCGCCTCTGGTCGGAGGAGAAAAAGACCGGGACCATCGAGCTCCTTCTCACCTATCCGGTTTCTCTGAATCAGGCCATTTTCGGGAAGTTCCTTGCCGGATGGCTGTTCATCGGTCTCGCCCTTCTCCTCACGTTTCCGATGCCCCTTACGGTCGCCTATCTCGGCAATCCCGACTGGGGCGTGATGGCCAGCGGCTACCTCGGAGCCTTCCTCATGGCCGGGGCCTATCTGGGAATCTGCTCCGCCTGCTCGTCACTGACCGCGAATTCGGTCATCAGCTTCGTTCTCGGATTGATGGCGTGCCTCCTCCTCGTCCTCTTGGGTTGGAACGTCTTCGGAGATCTCCTCCTTTCGCTGAGTCTCCCGGTGGCCGCGGTCGACTTTCTCGGTGGGTTTGGCATCCTCCCGCGCTTTCAACCTCTGATTGACGGCATCCTCACCCTCGCCGATCTCGTCTACTTTCTCTCAATCGCCTTTTTCGCCCTTTGCCTCAACCGAGTCGTCCTCAGCCGATGAACCTCGCCCGCAAGATCTTCCTCGCCGTCCTCTGCATCCTCGCACCCCTGGTCGTAACCTACCTCGCCCAGCGAGTCTCCTGGCGCATGGATTGGACCTCTGAGGGCCTCTACTCTCTCTCCCAACCCAGCCGGGACATTCTCGAGCAAATCGAGGAGCCCATTGAATTTACTCTCTACTACACGCCGGATGTAGAAGACATCCCCGCCAGTATTCGCAACTTTGCCCAGCGCGTGAAAACGATGCTGTACGAATACACCAAGGCCGCCCCCAATCGGATCACGGTGGACATCGCCAATCCGGCGCCCGATACCTTGATCGAGGAAGAGGCTGTCGGCGCAGGACTTTCGGGTCAGCGGATGGCGAACGGGGAAGTTCTTTATCTCGGGCTCGTAGCGAAAGGAAACGGAGGCGAACGGGTGATCCCCTTCCTCCTCCCGGCACGCGAACCCGCGCTCGAATACGACCTCTCCCGCCTGATCCTCGACCTCATTCATCCCGAGAAGCCCAAGATTGGCATTCTGACCTCCCTCAACCTCTGGGGCAAGGAGGCTAACCTGGTCCAAGGCGTGCGAGCCGAGCCGCCATCGATCCTCATCCAAGAACTCCAGCGGCTCTTCGAAGTCGTCCCGCTCGGGCGACGCGGAGACATCCCCGAGGATCTGGATATGATTGCCCTCATTCATCCACGTGGCGTCTCGGACCAGATGGCCTTTGCCCTCGACCAGTATTTTCTCGCCGGAGGTCCACTACTCATCGCCGTCGATCCCTCCTCGGCCGAAGTTCGACGCACCCACCCCAACCGCAACCAACTCAATGGGCTCGGGGGTCCGACCGAATCGGATATCCCCCAACTCCTCTCCGGCTGGGGGATCCAATACAACTCGCGACGCGTCGTCGGCGACTTCGAGCTGGCAACCAACGTTCGCCTCTCAGCAGAGGAACCGGAGCTGCCCCATCCCCTTTGGCTCACCTTTCGCGACCCAGAGAGCGAGACACCAGCGACCACTGGGTTGAACGAGATCCTCCTCATCGAAGCCGGATCCTTCACCGTCGAGAATCCGAATCTCCGGGTGACCCCGATTCTCGAGACCACCGCTCAAAGCGGTGAAATGATGGCTTCCTCGGTGCCAATTACCGGGGTCGAGAACCTTCCCCAGCAGATTTCTCCCGACGGCCGCAGTGAGTTCATTGCCGCGCTCCTCCAAGGGGTCTTCCCCACAGCCTTCCCCGACGGCGAACCCTCCGAGAATAAAGAAGACGACTGGATTCGCCAACTCGAGGAGGAAGAGGATCCGTCCCTAAAGCAATCGACCGGAGAATCCAATCTGGTGATCGTCACCGACACCGATCTCTTTACCGACCGCTTCGGCACGGAAACCGTCCGCTACCTAAGCCAACAAACCACCCGTCGCTCCAACGACAACCTGGCTTTAGCGGTCAACCTCTTCGAACTTCTGGCCGGAGGCAACGAACTCGTGGAGCTCCGTGGCAAAGGCACCGTAGCTCGCCCCTTCCTCCGCGTCGAAGACCTAGCGGCCCAAGCCCGCGTAGCCTATGAGAAACAACTCAGCCAATTGGAAGAGGAGCTCATCTCAGTTCGCAACGACATCCGCGGCTTGGAATCAGAATCTACCGACGAAGAAAAGGAAATCTCTCCCGAGGCCGAAGCCGAGATTCAACAGCGATTGCAGGATTTCCGGGAAAAGGAAGTGCAGCTGCGCCGCGAGCAACGGGAAATCCGTAAAGAACTGCGCGAAGAAATCCGCCGACTCGACCGCACCCTCGTTCTCATCAATCTCCTCGTCGTCCCCGGACTCATCGCCCTGCTGGCGCTGCAGTATTTTCTGCGTCGCCGACCGGGGAAGTAAGGCAGGTGATTACTCGGCGCTGGTTCGCTGATAGAGAACTGAGGCACCCCTGCCAACGAGCCAGAACCCCTCCGCTTCCTATGGAAGCACCTCCCCTGCAAGCAGGAGAGGAGTCTGAGACAGACCTGAAGAATATTGGACGTCCGGAGAATCAAACTCCCCTCCTACTCGTAGGAATGGGGGATCCCGCGGACGCGGGATGGGGAGGTTCTGGCTCTTCGCATTTCCGGAGAAGCTCTATTCAAAACGGGGCACCCCCGCCAACGAGTCTGAACCCCTCCGCTTCCTATGGAAGCACCTCCCCTGCAAGCAGGGGAGGAGTCTGAGAGAGGGAAGCCAACGATGAGCCTTTCGTCGCAATAGACAGCCCCCTCCTCCTAAAAGGAAAACCGGAGCCTCTGAGAATTTCACCCCGTCTCTCGGGTTTGGCCCCGACCCTTCTCCCTCATGGAAGCCAGGGATATTTGGAGAAATCGGGCTTCCGCTTTTCGATGAAGGCGTTTTTGCCTTCCGAGCCCTCTTCACTGAGGTAGTAGAGGAGAGTTGCGTTGCCGGAAAGTTCTTGGATCCCCATCTGACCGTCGAGCTCGGCGTTGAAGGCCGACTTGAGACTGCGGATGGCGAGAGGACTTTTCTCCATGATCTCCCGGCCCCATTGAAAACCTTCGGCCTCGAGTTGATCGATGGGAACCACCTTGTTCACCAACCCCATCTCCATCGCCTCCTCAGCATTATACTGACGGCAGAGATACCAAATCTCCCGTGCCTTCTTTTGGCCCACGATCCGGGCGAGATAACTCGCACCGAGTCCACCGTCGAAGCTTCCCACCATGGGGCCCGTTTGACCGAAAATCGCGTTGTCAGCGGCAATGGTGAGGTCGCAGACCACATGGAGGACGTGGCCACCGCCGATGGCATAGCCCGAGACAAGAGCGATCACCACCTTGGGAATCGAACGGATTAGTTTTTGCAGATCGAGAACGTTCAGGCGTGGCACCCCACCCTCGTCGACATAACCGGCCTGACCCCGGATTTTCTGGTCTCCTCCGGAGCAAAACGCGTATTTCCCATCGGTGTGGGGGCCCGCTCCGGTTAAAAGAATGACACCGATGGTCGGATCTTCCCGGGCATCGAGAAAGGCCTCATACATTTCCTGCACCGTCTTGGGGCGAAACGCGTTGCGCCTTTCGGGGCGATTGATGGTCACCTTGGCAATACCTTCTCCCTTGTGGTAGAGGATATCTTCAAATTCGCGGGCATTCTTCCATTCCATCTCTCCGGTTTAGCAATTTTTAGTCTCGTTGCAACGCCCTGTATCGTTTTGCATCCCAAACGATGTTCACGATCTACGAACTTTCGACGGGGAAGACTATCACCAACGAGAAATTCCAAGAGAGCGACCACGACCAGGAACCTCTTTGGGTGGACCTCTTTCAGCCTACAGAAACGGAGATCGAACTCTGGAACGAGCGCTTGGGCTTGGATCTACCGACCCGACCGGAGATGGAGGAAATTGAGTCCACTAGTCGACTCTACGTCGAGGACCACGCCCTGTTCATGACCGCCACCGTCCTCTCCAACAGCGATGAACCCGGGGGGATCCGCACCACGCCGGTCACCTTCGTCCTCGGAGAGAAAATCTTGGTGACCATGCGCTTTGTCGACAACCAGCCGTTTCGCCAGTTCATTCGCAACCTAGAGCGCCGACCCGGCACACGCTCCACTCCCGCCCATACCCTCAGTGCCCTCCTCGACAGCATTGTCGATCGTCTCGCCGACATTCTCGAACGTGTCGGAACCGAATGCGACCGTCTCTCCAGCGAAATTTTCCGATCCGACACTGAAAAGCGAAAGGCCAACCAACAGAGCGAGCTTCTGAAAGAACTCCTCCGACGCACCGGCCAAAACGGAGAAACGATCGCGAAGTCCCGGGAAAGTCTGATGACCATCAACCGCATCATCGTCTACTTCCTCGAATCGATCAAAAATCTCGGCCTCGACAGCCTCGTCCCCCACGTCAAAGGGATCGGCCGCGACGTTCAATCCCTCAGCGATCACGCCAACTACCTTGATGGCAAAGTCGCCTTCCTTCTCGATGCCATTCTCGGCCTTATCAACATCGAGCAGAACCAAATCATCAAAATCTTTTCGATCGCGGCCGTGATCTTCCTCCCACCCACCGTCGTCGCCAGTATCTACGGGATGAATTTCTCGATCATGCCGGAGCTACGACAAGAATGGGGCTATCCCTTTGCCCTGAGCCTCATGGTCGTCAGCGCCATCCTCCCCTTCGTCTACTTCCGCCGAAAAGGCTGGATTTAGAACTCGGATAGAGACGCAAAATAGGATCCCGGCGGATCGGTTTTGCGGATTTCTAATAACTAGGCTGCCATTCTGGAAAAACTAGCCGACTCCCCTTCCGATGGAAGCATCCGGCCTCCACGCAAGGCTGCGGCAGACGAACTCTCCTCTGCAACAAAGAGAGGAATCTCGGAGGGGGGATCCTCTTTCAGTTTCTACGGGCTAGAATTCCCTTCGCGTACCATTTCACGTCATCACGCGAAAAGAGGGAGGCGAGAAATCCAGATGACCGCTGACCATACTCAAACTGGACGATGGCATGGTAACCGCGCCTCTTGCATTCGGAAACCATCTGAAGTTTCACATCCTTCAGGCTGGCGAGCTGCGCGCTGCAAAACAGGCCTTCGATCTCGGTCGAAATGGGCTCTCCCATTGTCCAGCCATCTGGAGTGCCCTCAAAGAAAAGCACCCCGTCCAACTCGGTCGATCTCATCGATCCCGCTCGAGAATCGTGATCATCTCATCACGGTCCGAACCAAACATGGCGGCGACTTCTGCCGTTGCGGTTGCCACAACCCGCCAGCCTTCCTCGGCGTAGGCGTTCAAGGCCTGCTCGAGCTTTTCCGGATCAAACTTTCCGGAGAACCACTTATCTTTGAGGGTGAGAACTTTGTATTCTTTCATGGGTATTTATCTATTCGTGGGAGTCCTCGTAACCTCGAGGAAACATGGACGGAACCCTAGCAATCGCTCCAAAATTGAGCAAGGCCTGAGTCTGAAAATGAACCTCCGCCCCTGCGATTGCCCCTCTCACAGTTTCTTATTGCCGCCGCGCCCGCCTCTGCCCGACGATATTCCTTTGATCACCACCGATGAGCCGCATTGAAATATTGCCCGACCACGTTGCCAACCAGATCGCCGCCGGCGAGGTGGTGGAACGTCCTGTGGCGGTGGTGAAGGAGCTTCTCGAGAACAGTCTCGACGCCGGGGCTACGCGCGTTCAGATCGAGGCCCGACGCGGGGGCAAGTCCTACATCCGGGTCACCGACAACGGGATCGGGATGACAGAAGAGGAGGCATTGCTTTCCCTGAAGCGGCATGCGACGAGTAAAATCCGGCTTGCCGATGATCTTCTGCGGATTGCCTCTTTTGGCTTTCGAGGGGAGGCCTTGCCGTCCATCGCCAGCGTCTGCGACTTTACCCTACTCACCCGCCCCAAAGACGCGGAAACCGGGACCCGTATCCAATTGAAAAACGGGGAAATCACCGACTGCCGGGAGGATGCGATCCCGGTGGGCACCAGCATCGAGGTCGCCCGGCTCTTCAACACCGTCCCAGCCCGCCGCAAGTTTCTCAAGACCGACCAGACTGAAGCGGCCCACATCGTGCAAACGGTTCGACTTTTTGCCCTGGCTCACCCGGCAGTGGGCTTCAGCTTAAAGATTGACGGGCGCGAAACGATTTCCACGCCTCCGTGCCCGGGCCTCCCCGAACGCATCGCCGAGATCTGGGGAAAAAAGATGCTCAAGGACACCCTTCCCTTCGAGAGACGATCGGGATCCATTTTTCTCTATGGCCGCCTCGGGAAACCTCCGCTGAGCCGCGCCTCCCGCCAAGACCTCGTCTGCATCGTCAACGGGCGTCCCGTCGACAGCCGCACGATCCAGTACGGGATTCTTGAAGCCTGCACGGGCTTTCTCCCGAAAGGCCGCTATCCTGTCGCCTTCTTCTGCCTTGAGATCCAACCGGAGGCCATCGACGTCAACGTTCACCCCACGAAGCGGGAGATCCGCTTCCGCGATGAACCCCAAGTGCGCCGCATCGTCGTCGAAACCGTTATGGACCTCCTCCTCGACCAAGGTGCGAAGGAGAGCTTCGCCCCACCGGAAAATCTTCCGCTTCCCGGGTCGAATTTTGAGCGCGTCCAACCAGTTCCGCCGAAGCCCGAGAACTCGCAGAGTCCCGTTCCCAGTGATCCCCGGCCTGCCCCCTCTCCCTCCATGCCTCCGACGAGCGCAGTTCCTCCACCCGCGCCTCGACCGAGCCCATCCTTTCCAGCCCCCCCACCTGGTTCGCGTTCCAATCCTCCAGCCGATACTCCGCGTCCGGCCCCGCCTCCGCGGGAGAACCGCGTTCCCTGGCAGTGGATAGGCCCCCTCGGGACCTCGACCCTTCTCTTTCGCTCCCCGCGGGGGCTCATCGTCTTTCACCCCCGTGCCGCTTCCGAGCGGGTTCTCTACGAACAATTTCTGAAGGAGACGGAAGAAGGCGAACTGCATACCCAGCCTCTTCTCATTCCCCAGACCTTCGAGTGGGAACCCCTCCCCGCCCAATGCCTGGAGGAAAATCGCGAAGCCTTCGCCGAGCACGGCTTTGAAGTCGAATCCTTCGGGAAAAACTTTTTCCGCGTCTCGATGGTGCCCGCCTGGTTTGAGCCCGGTCAAGCGGAGAGCTTTCTCAGCGACGCCGTCGCCCTGATTCGCGAAGGTGCCCTCCGCCCGGAAAAGGCTGGCCCCTTCCGCGAACGCATTGCTGAGCTAGCGGCGCGCACGGCACACCGGCGCGACCGACGTCTCTCCGAAGAGGAGGCCATGCGCCTCGTCCGCCGCCTCATGCAGACCTCGGCCCCACACACCTGCCCTGCGGGTAAGCCGACTTTCCTAGAGTATGAAGATGGCGAGTTGGAACGCCGATTCGGCCGGCCGATCTAATTGGCTCGGAGGATACCGACGCTCGACAAGCAGAGAGAGCCATCATCCAGACCAAGGCTGGCACCATTCTGGAATCATGGCTCCGAAATTTGACTCCCGTCTTCTTTTCCGAAATGATCAGCTCTCCCGTTAAAAGCCTCCTACCGACCTGAACCGGAAAATGTAAGATGCCCAAAGAAGACGTCACTTCTGATCGAAAAGCCTGCGAACGCTGCATCGAGAATAGACACCTCGAATTCGACTTCACCATGGCTTTCCAGCCCATCGTTGATTGCAAAAATCGTCAGATTTTCGGATACGAGGCCCTAGCCCGCGGGTTAAACGGAGAACCGGCCTACTCGATCATCTCTCAGCTCAATAACGACAATCGATACCTGTTCGATCAATTGTGCCGGGTCAAGGCGATCGCTCTCGCCTCAAAGCTAAAGCTCAAATCGAAACTGAGCATCAACTTTCTCCCCAAAGCCGTTTATAAGCCTGAACGGTGCATCCGCACCACCCTGCAGGCAGCCGAGGAATACGGATTCGCAACCGAGCAAATCATGTTCGAGTTTACCGAGTCCGAGAAAATTGAGGATATCGGTTTCCTCAAGAGGATCCTGGAATTCTATGAGAGTTCCGGATTTATCACGGCCATCGACGATTTTGGATCGGGCCATGCGGGACTGAACCTTTTGGCAGACTTCCAGACCAACATCGTAAAATTCGACATGGGACTGATCCGCGGCATCCATCGCCACAAACCACGGCAAGCCATCGTAAAAAACTGCCTGAACCTCTTTCACGATCTCGGAGTCACTCCTCTCGCCGAAGGCATCGAAACTCGGGAAGAGATGGCGTGGCTCCTGAATGCGGGAGTGGATTTGATGCAGGGTTACTACTTTGCCGAACCGGGATTCGAGAAACTGCCGGAAGTGAACCTCGCGGCAATATCAACCGAGTTGACTTCGAGGTAGAGGTCCCCCTCGATAACTTTTTCGCGGCTCTCGCAGCCCACATTTTCCGAATTCTGGGGCGGGTTCGTCCGAAGGACCCCATTCGACCCACTCGAGCAGAGAAAGGCGACCCTCCTACAACTGCCTGCGCACGGGCACCCAACCGCTCAGCCGGGAGAGTGAACGCTTGGTTCTCGTAGCGTTCGGCTCAGTCTTGAAAATGACCTCTTCGCCCTCGTACTCGGCGGTCCATTGCAGTTTCCCCGCTTCATTAAACTCGACCTTATAGGCGTTCGTGGGACCCATTTCCTCGGCCATGATCGCTCGTAGTTGGGCGCCGATAATCGGATCATAGACTACCAATGCGATCTCCGAATTCCAGACTCGCGAGCGAGGATCCATGTTGTAAGAGCCGATGATGCTGATCTCCCGATCAATGACAAAAGCCTTCGTGTGGAGCCCGGAGTTGGAACTGGCCAAGCGGCTCTCTCGATTTCGGTAGTAGTCCATCATCGCTCCGTCGACTCGGAGCTCGTAGAGGTTGACGCCGGCATTGAGCATCGGCTTCCGCGACTTGGCATAATGACCGTGAACCGAGAGGTGGTTGTTCGACATGAGCGAATTCGTCATGATGTGGACCTCGACGCCCCGATCCACCAAGCCCGCAAACGCTTCGATCGTCTCCGGCTCCGGCAACAAGTAAGCACTCTGCAGGTACAACTCGTCATCAATGGAGGGATTGATTTCCTGAAGCAGCTCGAAGATTGCCGACTCCCCCTTTTCCACATACCGCTCAGGGACATCGACCACGACCTCGGCCTTAGTCCACACCAACTGGGATCGAACCTCTTTCAAGCCTGCCATCACCTCATCATGATCGACGGGAATCTGATATGGAACCTCATCAATCGAATCCTGCAAAGTCGAAAGAAGACCGGCCCTCATCTTCCAATGGTCTTCATCGGAAGCCTGATATTTGATGAACGAGTCAATTGGGACAGCTGCCTCAGAATTCCAAAACAGATCGAAGGCTTTGCCCGCCTCTTTCGCTGCCCCGCCGACAACCAGTGCATCCATATCGTCGAAATTCAGCTTGGGATCGATCGCGAAGTAGTCGTCTCCGATATTCCGTCCCCCAAGAATAGCGGCGGCTCCATCGATCAGAAATATCTTATTGTGCATCCGGTGGTTGTATCGCTTGGCCCCCATGACAAAGCCAAAGTTGCGCATAAATCCCCGATTTCCGATTGGATTGAAAATCCGAATTTCCACGTTGGGGTGCGCGGCGACGTCCGCATAGAGCTCGTCCCGGCCGGTGTGGTAAATGTCATCGATGAGAATCCGAACGCGCACGCCCCGATCCGCTTCCTCCATCACGCGATTCAAGAGAAGACGACCCGTCGTATCGCTCTTCCAAAGATAGTATTGCAGATCGATCGTATGCTCCGCCCTCGCAGCCAGCGCATACCGCGCGCGAAAGGCCTCCCGCGAATCCGAAAGCAAATACACCCCCGTGAGTCCCTCCGGAACGTCCTCCGGAGGTTGGAAGAATCGACCAAGCTCCGTCTCCTCCGGAGAGTCCCATACCGTACTTTCATTCTCTCCCAAATTTTTCGGAACCGGGGCGCACGCCGAAAGAAGGAACACCAACGACGTCGCAAAGAGCGAGAGCCCGATGGACCGGAGAACGGAGCTTTTCGAGAACAAGAACATTCGGCAAGCGTCGATCTTGCGGGAATCAGACGAAGGATCAAAGTGAGACAAAACGGGAATTCGTGGAGATCATTAAAAGGGAATTCCAAGATCCTGTGAGGAAAACGCACTCCGGTCAAACCGCAGAGACGAATGTGGAGGACGGCGGGGCTCCCTACTTCGCTCTCCGAGGTGCGCATGGTCTACCCGCACTGCCGCGCCGTTTGTAAGTGACTATGCCGATTTAAATCCTCATACCGACCCGACGGAACGCAGCCTAAAGGTCTGCGCTCCGGAATCCCCTGGCTTTTAGAATTCGAAGTTTCTGCACAAAACGCTAGATCAAGGAGCTTCCGACATCGCCAATCGTAAGCGCATGACTTCAGTCGTGCGCACTCCAGGTCTGACTCTCCGGGGAGGGCCGTGCTCCATCGCTGCAGCTCAGCATGAAAACTCCATGCCCTCTGAAATAATCCCTCTCAAGGCCGCCCTATCCCAAAAAGAAATCGCCCGCCTGCACAGTTCCCTCCACAAAAGTGGGAACTGAGTGCAAGCGGACGATAAAACTCTCACAAACCAATGAAAAAGCTCCAGCCCTCGTCAGGATGAAGCTGAGAGTTCAACTTCCGTCTTAGAAGTTGATACCGGTGCGCAATGCACCGAGATAGACAGGGTCTCGGCTACCATTTCCGTTCGGGTTCAAGACGACCTGAAAATCGGGCTGGATGTAGATCCAAGGAGTAAGCTTCAATTTATAGGTCAGTTCGACCGTGAACTCATTTCCCGAAGGGTCGTTTCCAGTGGCGTCGGTATTGTCCGAATACTCGTCGCTCAACCAAGCGGCAATCAAACCGATTCCAGCCTCGTCGGTCGGTCGGCTGGCAAATGGCCCAATGGCACGGAGGAGAGCCGTCACTTCATAGTGATAGACATTCACTTCTTCCTTGGGAGCATAGCTCAAGGAGATTGAGCCGTCGATATGACGATCACCCTCTTCGCCGAGAAGATAGAGAGACTTTCCGACATTGGCATAATAAAGAGTGTTGTGCTTGCTCGTTTCACCCGAACCATTTACTTCCGTAAACGAACCCGAATTGAACTGCACTCCACCCTTGGCATACCAAGGCAGATCGACGGGAGCTTCCGGCGAGATATAACCGATTTCCCCAGCAAAAGCGGTCGGCCCGTCCCAAGTAAAGTCGACACCATCGTCGTCATAGTTCATGGCGTCCAAATTGTTGGAATTGAAGATACCGCCTTTGAGATACGTTCCCTTCATATCCGAATTCTCGAAGGGACGAACGGTCACTACGGCCCCCAGCTGTTGGGCTGGATCATAGGGCAAACCGGCCGCAAACAAAAGGTTCGGGATGTAGGCCAATTCATCGTTCATAAACGTGCCCCCATACTCTTGGGCGCCAAAATTCCCAACACCGTCGACTTTGCCGACACGGTAGGTCAGGAGATTTTCGAAGAGGGTTTGTTCCAACCAGATATTGGCCATTCGGGTCGTCTCCACCCCTTCGATTGAACTGGGGTTAGTCAAAACGCCGAAGACACTGCGATTGTAGTTTCGGCCATACTGAGAAATCGCACCGACCGAAAAGGTCGCATTCTCCATCCCGATCAATTTCTCCAAGTCGAGATTCATCGTAGCGCGAGCCCGGCCGAAATATTCCGTGCCGCTATCCAATGCACCCGAAATGTCGTCATAGACGTCAAAGGTGTTATTGAGGTCGAAGGTAACGCCCTTCTCTTCGAGACTGGTGCGAGCTCCATTCCAATCGCCCAGTAGATAAGGGCGATTCATCAGGTCGTCTTCACTGAACGACTGACTGCAGAAAGCAATCATGCAGGTAACTGGGAGTATTATTCTTTTCATGTTCTATTGGGGTTAGTGTTTTTGCAGAGATATCCGGAGCGAGCGGAGTGTCTTCACACTTCGCCCGATCTGCGAATTTCCGGAAAGAGTATCTCCCGAAAAATCAGGGAGATTGATAAAGAAAACGGAACGACCGAAAAGATGCCGTCACCTGAGCCAGACAGAGCCGGCTCCTAAAAGGTTTCCATGTCCAACATGATTTTCACCGCATCATCTGGATAGGTCGCGGCAAACTCGTAGGCGGAGACAGCGCGAAAACCGTCGAAGCGGTGAGTCACCAGGGGTGCGACCGTTAGCTGACCCGACGCAATGTACTTAATCACCCGGTCATAGATATTCGCATAGCGAAACACCGTGACGAAATCGATACCCTTGACCTGGGCCGAAACAATATCGATCGGAGCCGGCTTTTGCGGCATCCCGACCAGAACGACTCTTCCCGCCGGGGCTAGGTAGGAAATCATTCCGGCGATCACCTTCTCGCTCCCGCTGGCTTCGAAAACGAGGTTAACTCCTTTTCCAGAGGTTACCCGATCCACCTCTGCAGCCAAATCCTCCTCGGCTGAGTTTACGGGAACAATCGGGACGTCCAGCTGATTCCGAATAAAGTCCAGTTTCGCCCGCTTAATGTCGGCCACGATGACTTGAGAGCATCCGGCAGCCAGAGCCGCAAGCGCAGTCACGATTCCGATCGTTCCGGCACCAAACACAAGAGCAATGTCTCCAGGAACCACTTGCGCCCTCTTTGCCGAAAATACTCCAACGGCCAAAGGTTCAACCAATGCCCCCTCCTCGTAGCTCACATTGTCGGGCAAACGAAAGGTGAGCGATTCGGGATGAACGACGCTTTCGCAAGTGCAACCGTGCACTGGCGGAGTCGCCCAGAAGCGAACGTCCGGATCGAGGTTATAATTTCCCGCGAGCACAGCGGGACTCCACTGCCGCGGAATTCCCGGCTCCATGCAAACCCGGTCGCCGACTTTCAGGGATTTTACCGCCGAACCGATTTCCGTGATCTCTCCCGATGCCTCATGACCCAGGATCATGGGCTCTTTGACCACGAATTGGCCAATCGCGCCATGCTCGTAGTAATGGACGTCGCTGCCACAGATGCCAACTCGCCGCGGGGCGATTCGAACATCGTTGGGACCGAGATCCTGGTTAATAATGATTTCGCGAAGGGATAGATCACGAGGTTCTTCGAGGACGAGTGCCTTCATAGCTTTGCTTTCTTTTCAGGGGGTGGGGGTTTGCCGGAGATCATTCTAGGGGAAATACTCTTCCGACTGCTTTCGCCGCGCTCGGCGAATTACTGAATGATCGAAAAATTCTCCTGCACAGGCAGAAAGTCAAATCTAAAATCAAACTTTTGCGCAAATTATTTTACAAACTTTCAATTTATCCCTTCTCTCCTCCAACAAATCAGGCAAAACAATCCGCAAAAGACTTGTGCAAAAAGCCCGGCTACGTTTATAGAAACGACGAAGCCAGCACATTTTCTTTCCGCAAAAACCCTTCCCCCTTTCATCCAAAGCCTAGCAACACGGCAAAGAACAGACCCCATGAAGAGCACAACTATGAAGGACGTGGCGAAGCACACCGGCTTCTCCATCTCAACCGTATCCCACGTCATCAACAAGACCCGGAACGTCGAAACCAATACGCGGCGCAAGATCCTGAAAGCCATGAAGGATCTGAACTACGTTCCCAATACTCTCATCCGAAGCATCAATAAAACCGCCGTGCGGACCATCGGGGCGATTATTGCCGACATCCGGGAAGACTTCTACACCGAGATCGTGACCGCCCTGCAAGCCCGAGCCATGGAGCACGGCTACAACCTCCTCCTCTGCGACTCTCAGGAAAGCGCCGAAAAAGAACAGTTCCACCTGAATACGATGACGAGCAAAGAAGTCAGCGCCATCATCCTCGCCCCGGTCGACACGAGCGCCACCTTCGAAACCCTCTCCGACTCTTCCATTCCGGTGGTCATGGTCGATCGCTTCAACGAACATCTACCAGCCGATTTCGTGGGAATCGACAACGCCCAAAGCGGAGCTCACGCCACCCGCCACCTACTCGAAAAAGGCTGCCAGAACATCTGCTTCCTCGGCCACCACGAAAACATCTACACCATTGCCCAACGCCAGCAGGGCTACCAAAGCGCCCTCCAAGCCGCCAGCAAAAGCAGCGGCAAGACCCTCCAAATCGAATATTTTCAAGGCGCGCCGAACAAGAACATCGGCACGAGCGAACTCAAAAACTTCTTCAAGAAGAATACCGATCTCGACGGCGTCATTTGCGGGACTTCCTCCATTTGCTTCGAAGCCATTAGCGTTCTGGAAGCCCTAAACCGCAAGGTCCCCAAGGACGTCCGCATCGTCACCTACGACGACAACAAGTGGTTCGACTACCTCCGAACCCCAATTACCAGCATCATCCAGCCGACCAGCGAAATTGCCAGCGAAGCCGTCGACATCGCCGTCGACCGGATCGAACGCCCCTCCACGATTAAGAGGAAGATATTTCTGGATTTCTCCATCCAGGAACGCTGAGCCTACCACCTGCCTCTCCCGCAAAGGGGACCTCCCAGCCCGGAGGAAAAAATTTGCGCAAAATTTCAAATTCCATTTGACTCGCGCTTCTACTGGGAATTAATTGCCCTCATCACTTCCCAGAACCCCATCCCTGGAAAGTCGCAAAGCTTCTTCACGATCTCACTCCCCGAGAATTTTCGTCCTCCCCCAAACTAGATCGACCTTCAAAGCTCTCTTCGAACCGATTTCCCCACCCCACTCCTTGAAAGCATGTCAGCACCCACCCCACTTCTGAGCGTAAAAGGCATTCGAAAGACCTTCGGAAAAGTTTGCGCAATCGATCATGTCGATTTCACCCTGATGCCCGGAGAAGTGCATGCACTTTGCGGCGGAAACGGCGCCGGCAAAAGCACATTCCTCCGCATCGTCATGGGCTTCCTCCAGCCCGATTGCGGAGAGATTCGCATCAAAGGCAGAATTTGCCAGTTCTCCAATGCCAAGCAGGCTCTCAATGCCGGAATCACGATCGTACAACAGGAGTTGAGCATGATCCCGGACATCAGCGTCGCGGAGAATATTTTCCTCGGGCAGGAACCGCGCAAGAAGCTGGGATTCGTCGATTTCAAACAGCTCAATGAGAAAGCCCAGGCTCTTCTCGACGAACTCGACTTCGACATCAAGGCCACTCGCCTCACCCGCACTCTGAGCGTCGCAGAACAACAACTGGTCGAGATCGCCAAGGCCCTCTCCCACTCCAATGCGGATATCATTTTCTTCGACGAGCCGACCTCGACCATTGGAGAAAAGGACAGCCTAAAACTCTTCAAAGCCATCCGTAAGCTCTCCGAAAAAGGAAAAGGCGTCATCTACGTTTCGCACCGCATGTCGGAGATCTTCACGATCTGCAATCGATACACCGTTTTCCGCGACGGGCGTTACATCTGCGAAGGAGACATCCAAGACATTTCCCGCGAAAAGCTGATTGAAGAAATCGTTGGCGGAGAACTGAACGAAGAATTCGCCAAATACAACAAGCCTACGGACGAGCCTCTATTGACGATTAACGAGCTGACCTCGAAGCCCGACTTCGCAGACGTCTCCATCACCGTTAAAAAAGGCGAGATCGTCGGCCTCTACGGCTTGGTCGGAGCCGGTCGAACCCGACTCCTCGACGCCCTTTTCGGAATCGCCCCCATCGAAAACGGGACCATCCAAATCGGAGAGAAGAAGCTCAAGAAACACTCGACGCGCGATGCGATTCGCGCCGGCATGGCCTACGTCACCGAAGACCGCAAAGAGACCGGTCTCGTCCTCTGCGGATCGGTCGCGGACAACACCTCCATCTCGTCCCTGCCCCATTTTACCCGCGCCGGAATTCTCAATCGAAAAAAAGAGCAAACCCAAGTCAACGCGGCGGTAAAAGCCTTCAACGTCAAAACCCCGAACACCCAGGAACTCGTCCAAAACCTGTCCGGCGGCAACCAGCAGAAAGTCATCTTGGCCCACTGGTCGATGACCCAACCCGACGTTCTCCTCCTGGACGAACCGACGCGTGGAATCGACGTTGGAGCCAAGAAGGAGATCTACCGATACATGTCCGAACAAGCTCTAACGGGAAAATGTATTCTGATGGTATCCTCCGAGCTCCCCGAAATCATCGGAATGAGCGACCGAATCCTCGTTTTCAAGAAAGGCCGAGTCGTTGCCGAACGAAAACAAGAAGAGGCCACCCAGACCGAACTCCTGAATCTGGCCTCCTGAGTCCTCCCCTTCCCATCTTCACCCCCAAAATCCCATGAACAAGCTACGAAATTTAGACCTTCGAAAGTACGGCATCGTATTCGCATTTTTCGCCCTCTGTATCATCATCGCCATCATCGGTGAGATTTGCGTGAAAAACGGAACATGGATGAGCAATTACTTCCTCACCAAGGAAAATTCCATCATCGTCCTGCGCCAAGTCTCCATCAATGGCATCCTCGCGATCGGAATGACCTACGTCATCCTCATTGCCGGAGTCGACTTGTCGGTCGGATCCGTCTTAGCCCTGGCCGGGATCGTGGCCGCTCGCTTCGTCACCCGGTCCTCTGACCTCGTGATCGGCGACATGAGCCACCCCATTCTCTATCCGGTTCTCGTAGTCATCGGAGTCGGGGCCATCTGCGGATTTATCAACGGATTCATCATCGCCCGCTTCCGGCTCCAGGCCTTCATCGTCACCATGGGGATGCTCTCAGCCGCCCGTGGGCTGACACTGCTGACCACCGGGGGAAATCCAGTCTCCTCCCTCGACTCCACCTTCCGGGAGATCGGAAATGGGCGCATTTTTTCCATCCCGATCCCGGTAATCATTTTCATCGGCATCTTCATCGTCGCATGGATTCTCCTCAATAAGACCGTCTTCGGCCGCTATGTCTACGCAGTCGGTGGCAATGAGAAGTCGGCCCAGACCTCCGGAATCAACGTTCAACGCATCAAGGTCATTGTTTATACGCTGTGCGGAGTTCTTTCCGGAATCGCAGGCCTCATTTTGACCGCCCGCACCGGCTCCGCCCAAACGAGCGCCGGAGCCTCCTACGAACTCGACGCCATCGCGGCCGTCGTGATTGGCGGGACATCGATGCTCGGAGGGATCGGAACTCTCATGGGAACCCTCTTCGGCGTCCTCATCATCGGAGTCATGAACAACGGACTCGATCTCCTCGGCGTCCAATCTTACTACCAGCAAATCATTAAGGGCGCGTTAATCGTAGCGGCCGTCCTGCTGGACCCCTCTCGCAAACAAAACCGTTAAGAACCCCTAACCCCAACTAAAAATAGAACGCATGAAATCAATCACCAAAAAACTATTCGCCGCTCTTGCCATTGTCTTAACTTTCCAAGTGAGTCATGCGGAGCCGAAACATGACGGACCCGTCAAGATCGCCGTCTTGATGTACGGGATGAAGGCTGAATTCGTCCAGCTCATGGAGCGAGCCGCCTACGACTATCCCGGCGTAAAAAGCGGAGAAGTCGAATTGACCGTCTACGACGGCCGCTACGACCCGCTCGTTCAAAACAACCAGGCCGAAACGGCCATTCGCACCGGCCATGACGCCATCATCATCAACCCGATGGACTTCAACGCGAATATCGACGTTGTGACGATGGCCAACGATGCCGGAATTCCCGTGATCGTTACCAACGCCCGCCTGAACACCGACGAGATGACTGCAGAAGTCGTTTCCGACGATGTCGAGGGCGGCTATCTCGAAGGTAAAGCCGTCATCGAAGCCATGGGAGGCTCCGGCAACGTCATTATCCTCGAAGGACCGAAAGGCGGTTCCGGCGAAATCCAACGCGGCCAAGGTATTGAAAAAGCCATTGCGGAATACCCTGCAGGCTCGATCAAGATCCTCGAACGCAAGACCGCAAACTGGTCACGCGCCGAAGCCCTTCCGATCATGGAAAACTGGCTCATGAAACACCGCGGTCGCATCAACGGCGTTATCGGTCAAAACGACGAAATGGCTCTGGGTGCAATCGAAGCAATCGAAAGCACGGGAGGCGACGTATCCGACTACGCCATCGCCGGGATCGACGGAGTTACCGACGCGATCTATGCAGTGAAAGACGGCAAAATGACCTCGATCCTGCAAGATGCCAGAGGCCAGATGCAAGGCTCCCTCGACGTAGCCCTGCGCCACGTCCTCGGCCCCGACTTCCAACCCGAATCGGACATCTGGGAACAATACGAAGGCCAACTCGAATGGAACGACGGAATGTCGAAACGCTACGACATCCCTTGGACGGTCGTTACCATCGAAAACGCTGACGCACTCCTCGAAATGCGCAACTAATCCCTTCACCAGTTTTGAAGATTGAGAGCAGCCGGTTCGCCGGCTGCTCTTTTTTTAGGGAAAAGGAGAAAGAACTTCGATTTCCCCGTCCCATGCAGAGAGCCCCCACCCTAAAAGCTTCTGCCATCGCCAACCGTTCGCGCATGGCTTGAGTCGTGCGCCTTTTCTCCGCGCCTGCCTTTCCGGTTCGTTGTCCGGCCCTGAGGGCACCCCAATCTCACCTCTCCGCAAAGAACCCCGCCCTCGACGTCTTCACCGATGCGAATCTAATATCCAGCGTTTCGATACTCCGGATTCGCCTCAACCCCATGCCCAAGCTCGGCCAAACGTTTTCTAAACCTTGCGACCTCGTCGGCATACTCAGGCTCTTCGAGGAAGTTGGTCGTCTCTCCTGGATCCCGTTCAAGGTCGAAAAGCACCTCGGGAACCTCTTCCCCGTAATACTGATATTTCAGGGCGTCCCTTTTGATCATGACATGATCTTCCCACATTTGGGCGACCGATTCGTTATTCCAATCGACGGATTCTTCCCGCAACAACGGAGCCAAACTGCGACTATCCAACCCCTCCGGTATGACCAAGCCAGCCAAGTCGCAGAGGGTGGCAAATAGATCACAGAGATTCACGTTCTCGTCGAGGACGCGTCCCCCCGCAAATCCTTTGGGCCAACGGATGATCAACGGCACCTTCACGCTTGCCTCGTAAAAACGGGTTTTCTCCCAGATCCCGTGTTGGCCAAGCATTTCCCCATGGTCGGAGGTGTAGACAATGATCCAGTCGTCGAGGTCATTGCCGAGCGATTTAAGCTTATCCAAAACCGAACCATAGTGGCAGTCGACCTGATCGATCATCCCGTAATACGCCGCGGTCGCATTGCGAATCGCGGCCTCCGAAGCGCAAACGGGTTTCCCTTGCTGGCTGAGCGAAAGAACCGGATGGTCACAGGGCTCCTCCAGGTAGACCGGAACCCGATTGTGATAATAGTCGAACCGCTCCTGATCGGTAAAATACGGATAGTGAGGCTGCTTCAGGCTCAACTTGAAGAACAGGGGAAGATGGCTTTGCGGACGCCGATAAAGGGGATCGTCAAAAAACCGGCCGAGATACTCCAGCGCCCCAGTCACCGCCCGCTGGTCAAAGGCCTGATAGGGTCCCCTCCCCGGTCGAGCTTCCTCCAGCTCTCTCTGATTCGACCATTTCTTAAACTGAGGATCGGGGCGATACCGGGCAAACTCCTCCTCGATCGAATCATCCACCGCTCCGGCTACGACTTCCGCATCGGGTGAGACACGCGAACGCCACCCCATCATCTGATCCTGGCCCTGATGATGGAGCTTACCGCTGCAGACGGTTTGATAGGCATAGCGAGAGAACTCCCGCGAAAAGGTCCGATAGCCGGGAGCCAAGTCCTTCCACCCCTCACAATTGCATGTCTTCGGCAGCTGGCCCGCCATCATGCACATCCGCCCCGGCACACAGATCGGCGAAGGCGTATAAGCATTGTTGAAGACCACCCCGGTCTCCGCCAACCAATCCAAAACCGGAGTCCGCACGATCTCATTTCCGGCAAAACCCGACACATCGGCGCGGTGCTCATCGCTCATCAAAAATAGAATATTGGGCCGGGGCATTATCTTATTCTGTCAGCAAATCCCTCTCGGAAGAGGGAAAGAGAAGTGAACCTATTGAATCAATCCCAGGATGACCATTCCTCCGAGAGGATTCAACCTGCGAAAAGGATTCTGCCTGACCGAAATTGCCACCTGCAGAAGCCATGCTCTTGGTGACAGAGAGACGAAAGGAAGGTCGTGCCCAAGCGGAAATTCGTTCCTCGCCGCGAAAGACCGACCTATGGCGATTCCTGCGCTTCCAAGGGGAACACCTCACCGGCTCTCAGCAGAGAAGTCTTTTGGGAAGGCTTAGAAAGTTCGATCCAACCAAAAACAAAACTTCTCTCCTACTCCTAGTAGAGGTCCGGCGTCAGCCGGTAGGAAGTGTTGCTCGCCACAACTCTAGGAGTGGCCAATTTCGTATGGATACGCGACTATTAGGGCGCGTTCCCAGCCCATTCCCAGGTTTCATATCGGCCTCCAAAAGAACATATAGATCTTTAACCGAGGAGTTTACCGTCGCCCTCATAAAGGTGGCAGGAAACACACCCCCCAGAACTCAACCTCTGTAATTCTGGAGACCGTTGATCGCATGGTTCGAAGCACTCTCGGCAACGAGGATGAAAGCTGCACCCCGAAGGAAGATTTCCCGGGTCGGCAACTTCTCCGCTCAAGCAAAAATCCATGGCAACATCTGGATCCGGATGAGGAACTGCCGCCAACAGGGCGCGGGAATAAGGATGCTTAGGCTGGTCAAAAAGCTCATCCGTTTCGGCCAGTTCGACAATACGCCCGGCATACATCACTGCCACTCGGTCGCAGATATGCCGCACGACACTTAAATCGTGAGAGACGAACAAATAGGTCAGACCCCAATGGCACTTAGATAAGGCTGGATTCATGGATTTTGTATTGCCAGAAAGCAGACAGGGATCGCCCTAGGCGATGGATTCTGCAAGCTTTTGGTGTGCAACAAAACAACCTGTTTCTTCCCGGTTTTCACCGCGCCTTTGGGCGAAGCCCTAAATCTGCCCTCAAGAGGCTTGAGGATAGTCGCAATTCGATCATGAAGGGTCTTCCGGGTCAACTGCCGTATGTTTTCGAGGAGGCGTTGCCTTTGGAATCGATTCCGAAGCGTTCGAAGGAACGCGATCGTGGGTTCTCTTCGGCGGTTACGGTTTGGCACATGATCAGTCAGGGCATGGGATCGGGCACTCTTCGAGCGGGGTTGGTGGAGATCAATGCCACCTTGAGGTCCATGGGCAAGGAAAAGCTCTCGAGCAAAACCGGAGGCCTCTGTCAGGCTCGACAGCGTTTGCCCGAATCGACCGTATGCGC
>NZ_JACHVA010000084.1 GCF_014230055.1 Puniceicoccus vermicola
ACTCGCTCATCACTTCACGGGCCTTTGCCGTGAGATTGCTCCCGAGATTACCCGCAACAGCGGACTCCTGGCGATCCTGCGAACCCGACCCGGGCGCCTCTCGCAAAAACAGATCCGACGCCGTCAGGAACTCTTCGACAAGCACCCAACCCTCGAGCCCCTCTATCTCAAACGATGGCAAATCCACTCCCTTCTCTGCCAGAAGTCCTGCACAGCAAAGAAGTGTCGATCAAATGCCAAAGAGCTCTATCGACATATCGAAGAACTACAACAACAGGGCTTTGCACAACTCAAAACCCTCGCCAAGACCCTCCAACAATGGATCGAGCCCATCGCCACCATGTGGCGATTTACCAAAAACAATGCCATCACCGAAGGCTTCCACAGAAAAATGAAACTCATCCAAAGAAGAGCCTTCGGCTTCAGAAACTTTGAAAATTACCGACTGCGCGTCCTCGCTCAGTGCCAATGAACACACACAATAATCCTAAAGAAAAATAATCACAAATTATGCCCGGTCCCCAAACTTTGGAGTAGACCCAACTTTGGAGTAGACCCAACTTTGGAGTAGACCCTGGAGTAGACCCTCGGTTTCCCCGAGAAGGGGATGGTGCCAAGGGGCAGATTTGAACTGCCGACCAAAGGCTTATGAGTCCTCTGCTCTACCACTGAGCTACCCTGGCGGAAAACGATCTAGGAAACGGTTTGAACGCTGTGGGTCAAGTCTGCTCTCAGAAGTTTTTCGAAAAAGTTGAAAAAAGAGGGTCTGGAAAAGGGGTGAACGGGAACTTGCCACCCCGTGCAGGATTTGGCAACCTGACAGGTTTTACTTCATGGACGCACCGAAAATCAGTATTTATGACACTACTCTCCGCGACGGGAGTCAAGGCGAGGGCATCTCTTTCTCGGTCAACAGCAAGATCCGCGTTGCCCAGAAACTGGACCAATTTGGTGTGGACTACATCGAAGCCGGCTGGCCCGGATCCAATCCGCGTGACTTGGCTTTCTTTGAAGAAGCCCGGAATCTCAAGCTGCAACACGCAAAGATTGCCGCTTTTGGCTCCACCCGTCGCGCCAATGTGGATGTGGAAGAGGATCCGCAGCTGCGTCTTCTCCTCGATGCCGAGACTCCAGTCGTCACCATCTTCGGAAAGACTTGGTTGCTTCACGTCGAAAAAGTAATCCGGACAACCGGTGCCGAGAATTTGGCGATGATCGAGGATTCTGTTCGTTTCCTCGGCAGCCAGGGGCGGGAGGTCATTTACGATGCCGAGCACTTTTTTGACGGCTACAAGGACAACGCCGAATTTGCTCTGGATACCCTTCGAGCGGCGAATCGCGGTGGTGCGGAGTATTTGGTGCTCTGCGATACGAATGGAGGCACTCAGGTTCATGAGGTCGACGAGATTGTGACCGAGGTCCGCAAGCAGCTTCCGGATGTGCGCGTCGGAATGCATTGCCACAACGATTGCGGTCTTGGCGTCGCCCTGAGCCTCGCGGGCGTCCGTGCGGGGGCAGTGCAGATTCAGGGAACCATCAACGGCTACGGGGAGCGCAATGGAAACGCGAACCTGACCTCGATCATTCCGAATCTCGCTCTTAAATTTGAGCGGGAGATGAATTGCGCGGCAAATATCAAAAAGCTGCGGGATCTTTCTCTCTACATTGACGATCTGGCCAATCAGCGTCCGGACATCCGTGCTCCCTACGTTGGAGCGAGCGCCTTCGCCCACAAGGGTGGGGTTCACGCCGATGCCGCTTCCAAAGTGGCCCGTAGTTACGAGCATATCGATCCGGCCCTGGTCGGAAACCGTTCGCGGGTGCTGGTCTCCGATATGTCGGGGCGGAGCAGTATCATGATGAAAGCCCGCGAGATGGGGGTCGACCTTGAGTCCCGTTCTCCCGAGCTCAAGACTTTCCTCGAAGAGCTAAAGGATTTGGAGTTCCGCGGTTACGAATACGAATCGGCGGATGCCTCCTTTAAACTGCTCCTCGACAAATTCCTCCACGGGCGCAAGGACCGGATCAATCTTAAGGGATATCGGGCGATGATCTCCGAAGAGATTCACTCGGAGCGTGAACTGTACTCGGAAGCGACCGTAAAGATCTCGGTCGACGGATCCGAAAGCCACACCGTAGCCGAGGCCCGCGGCCCCATCGGAGCCTTGGACCACGCACTGCGCAAAGCGCTCTCGCCGATCTATCCGTTTGTGGAGGAGATGCGACTGGTTGATTTCAAGGTGCGGATCGTTGATAGCAAAGAAGGGACCGATGCCAAAATTCGGGTTCAGGTCGAATCGACCGACGGATCCCGTTCTTGGGGAACGGTCGGGGCTTCAGAGAACATCGTCGAAGCCTGTTGGGAGGCTCTCAAGGATGCCTACGAATTCAAGATCCTGCTCGAAGAGACCGGTGGTGAGGAAGTCGAGAAAGCTTCCCGTCGCATCGCCGTCGAAGCCTGATCACTCAAAGCCTCTAGTTTGATGGAATTGATTTTGCAGAATACTGCCTCGGGCAAGCGTGAACCTATTTTCGCCAGCGATGGCAAGACGGTCCGTTTCTATTGCTGTGGACCCACGGTCTATGGCCCCGCCCACGTCGGAAACTTTCGGACCTTCTTGGTTCAGGACCTCTTTCGCCGGGTCTGTGAAGCCTCGGGTTTGACGATGACCCACGTGCGGAACGTGACCGATGTCGACGATAAGACCATTCGGGAATCCACCGCCCAGAAGATCCCTCTGAAGGAGTTCACCCTTGGTTGGCAGAAACGATTTGAAGACGACTGCGCGGAATTGAATCTCCTCGCCCCCCATCATTCTCCCTCCGCGGTAGATCACATCAAAGAGCAGATCGATTTGATTGAGAAGCTCGTTGATCGCGGACACGCCTACAAGGGCGACGATGGATCGGTATATTTTCGCGTGTCCTCATTCGATCGCTACGGAGATCTCGCGCACATCCGCCGTGACGCGCAGAAAGAGAATGCGGACGGTCGTATCAACTCGGATGACGAGTACAGCAAAGATGACGTCGCCGACTTCGCCCTGTGGAAGGCGCGTAAGCCCGAAGATGGCGAAAACTTTTGGGAAAGCCCCTGGGGCGAAGGTCGCCCCGGTTGGCACATTGAGTGTAGCGCCATGAGTATGCGCTATCTCGGCCCGTCGATTGATGTTCATGGCGGGGGAGTGGATCTCACCTTTCCTCATCACGAGAACGAAGTGGCTCAGAGCGAGTGCGCGACGGGCGAACACTTCGTCCGCCATTGGTTCCATTCGGCCCACCTGATGGTCGAAGGGCGCAAGATGAGCAAAAGCCTTGGGAATCTCTACACCCTGGACGACCTCAAGGAAAAGGGCTATACCCCGCAGGAGGTCCGTTGGGCCCTCATGTCCGGCCACTACCGGAAGACCCTGAACTTCACCTTCGACGCCCTGAATGCCGGTCGCAAGGCCCTGACCCGCGTCAGTGCCCTCGTCCAGAAACTTGAAGAAAAAGGCGGTGAATCGAAAGATCTGCAACCGGATAACCTTGAAGGCGATTTTCAATCGGCATGGTCCTCGTTGTTGACCGACTTAAACGTGCCGCAGGCCCTCGGCTTCCTGATGAAGGAAATTACCCGAGGCGAAAAGGAAGGAGATTCATTGAGTCCGGAAGAAGCCGGAAAATGGCTGGCTTCCAGCCGTTTCCTCCTGACCGTGCTCGGCATCGACCTCGAGGCTTGGATGGCTCTGCAAAACGACGAAGCCGAAGAGTCCTCCGCTCCCGCCGAAATTGTGAAGATGGCCGAAGATCGCTGGGCGGCGAAAAAGGAAAAGAATTTCGCCGAAGCGGATCGTCTTCGCGACGCAATTCAATCCGCCGGTTGGCAAGTGAAGGACACGCCCGAAGGATTTGAACTGACCGAGGCCTAAGAGCCAACTAAGCCCCTGAGGCAGCAAAACCCAAAGTAGTGAGAGCTTCCAGCTCTCTCATCCGGGATTGGAAAAGTTCGGCCGTTTTGCTGAAAGGGGCTCATTTCGCTCCTCCAGTGCCACTACGGTTAAAAATCGCAACAAGCTTCCTGAACTCTGATCTTCCCGCGTGTTCTAACTAGTCGACCCGAACTTTTGCGCAGCGGAGGGGCAACTAGACGCTTAGGCCCCGATGAAGGGTAGTGAGTCCCAGAACCTGAGTCTGGTACGGTTTCGATCATTCAGAACCAAGTCAGTTAGATCCGCGAAAGGTTTCGAAGTTTTGATTCAAGGTGGCTCCCGCAGGGAAACTTGAACAATCGCACAGGCGGCGCTTGGTCCATTCCTCCAGAGGACAAGCGCTGCCACGGCGAAACCCAAAGTAGTGAGAGCTTCCAGCTCTCTCATCCGGGATTGGAAGAGCTCGTCCGTTTTGCTGAAAGGACCATCTCGAGACTGTAACTGTCCCCAAGCCAAGCCCTGAACAGGAATATTTCACGATTGAGTTAGGTCTACGCAGTGGACACTATACCCGCGGAATTGATTCTCGGCGTCAGCCTCAGAATGAACCGTGAACGAATAAAAGATTCAGTAGGAGTTTATTGTGATTACTGCAGGTAGTGAATGTAGACCCTATAAAACGAAATTTACGAACAAGACTCTTGTTTCGTTTAGCGATAACACAACAGAGAAAGGGGGCAGTGGTGATGGGTTCAGACCTCATGAGTTGCTTGAGGCGGCCTTTGCTTGTTGTATGAATATGTCGGTACGAATGTATGCGGAAGAAAATTCAATGAACCTGGATTCCGTGACAACCACCGTAACCATCGATCGAAGCGAACCTGGTGAGGCGTGCTTTGAATACAGCATTCAATTGAGTGGCGATTTATCAAAGGAAGAAACGGACAGTATTTTGGAGGCCGTGAAGAACTGCCCCGTTCGAAAAACGCTTTCATCAAAATTGTCGTTTAGAATCAGAGAATAACGCCGGGCTGCTTGGGGGTTATAGGGATCAGCACAGTTATTCGCCTATAGATATCCCTGGATTGGCTAGTGAAGGAGAGGTCTGAAGCCAAGCGGGAATGGCACTGGTTTAAGGGTTTTAGCGGGGAAATTTTGATATTGGGGACTCTTGAAGAGGAACCCCTCCATCCCGCGGACGCGGGATTCTCCTTCACCTGTAGCGGGGGAGGAATCTTTCCGTAATTTTCTGACTCCCCTCCTACGAGTAGGAGAGGGGGGACCCCCGACTATGTCGGGGGGGGGGGAGGTTTCCATTCCATACACCCTCTTAAACTTGTGCCATTCAAGCCGAGCGCTGCCACGATAAAACCCAAAGTAGTGAGAGCTTCCAGCTCTCTCATCGGAATCGAAATGAACTCGCCCGTTTTGCTGAACGGCTCATTTCGCTCATCTTGATGTGTCCTGAGATCGCTGGACAGAGGATTCCTTTATTTTCTTCGTGTTATGATGTTTAGTTGTAGTTGATGCAAGCCGGTAGGCTTGTGTGATTGCCCCCCATGGGGGGCGCGATTTTTTCCTCGAATTGGATCGGGCTCTTGTAGCCCAGAGAGGAGTGTTTTCTGAATCGGTTGTAGAAAACTTCGATATACTCGAAGGCATTGCTTCGGGCAGTGTCTTCATCGAAGAAGACCTCATCGCCAACTGTTGAGGTCTTATACCGCCCGTAGAAGGATTCCTGGGCGGCGTTGTCGTAGCAGTTCCCCTTGGCGCTCATGCTTTGTTTGATCCCGAAGCTCTCCAACATGTTCTCATAGTCGTAGCTGGCGTAGGTGCTACCCCGGTCGCTGTGGTGAATGAGGCCCTCGGGCAGCTCGCCGCCTCGGGTCAGGACGGCGCACTGCAGAGCCTGGCAAACCAGCTTTGAATCGTTGCGGGAGGAAACGCTCCAACCGATGATCCGCCGACTGTACAGATCCATCACTGTTGCCAGATAACACCAGCCCCGCTGGACGCGCAGGTAGGTCGTATCGGCTACCCAGACCTGATTGCAGTCGTCCGGCTTTCCGAGTTCGCGCAGCAAGTTGGCGCTGTAGCCGAAGTCGTGCTTGCTGTTGGTGCCAAGGGGCTTGAAGCCCTTCGTTTGTCGACCTTCGATCCCCAGCTCCTTCATCAACCGTAACGTCCGGTCGCGGCCACAGCCGAGATCCTCGTCCTTGAGGTGTTCGTGGATTGGGCGGTGGCCGTAGCGTCCACGGGCTTGCCGGTGCAACTCGGTAATCCGTCCCTTGAGAGCCGCAGCGGTTACTATGACTGGCAGGCTCGCGAGCCTGCCAGTCATAGTAACCGCTGCGGCTCAGTCCGAAACACTCGCACAGCTCGTCTACTCCGTAGCGAGCCTTGTGATCCTCTATAAACCGATAGCGCATCACTCGGGGTTGCTGAAGTAGCCCACCGTTTTTTTTAGTATCTCGTTCATCCGCTTTTGCTTGGCCAGCTCCTTGCGGACCTGGGCCAGCTCCTCGGCCATCGCCTTCGGACTCTGTGCACCCTCGGGAGCCTCAGCCTCCAAATCATCCAGGTGCTTCTTCCTCCAGCTATACAGCATCCCCTCGGGAACACCAAGCTGCTCGGATACCTCCTTCACCGGTGTACCTTCAATTATGATCATCTTGACTGCCTCTTTTTTGAACTCGGCAGTGTAGCGGCG
>NZ_JACHVA010000085.1 GCF_014230055.1 Puniceicoccus vermicola
CTTTTTTTTCACTTCCGGATAGACCTCTCCCATCCACTGCTTCACCTCAGCCGGGCGTTGCTCGTAAGCCTTCTTCAGTGGTCGCTGGGGAGTGAAACCCCAGCGAGCCAAGACTACACTCATCGATTGAAGTCCATACTCGATTTTAAACCGGTTTTTGATCAGCTCTCTCACGGCTTCCCGCGTCCAGAGAGCGAAACGCAGCTTCAATTGATCCGGGGTCTTGTCGGTGATAAGCTTTTGAATCTCTTTCTCTTGATCCGCAGTCATCTTGCGTCCACTTCCATCTTGCCGACCCCGCTTGCCCTTACCGATAGCCGCCCAACCCCCAACCTCAAAGCGTTTCCACCACCGATTCACCGTGGGCTGGGCCACACCAAAATCCTTGGCAACCTGTGTTTGTGTTCGGCCCTTTTTCAAGGCACGGATCGCCTGACGGCGCATCTCTTGCTGGGCATCCTGACTCAGCGTGCGGGCATCTCGATTTTCCATCAGTAAAGATCGCTCGATTATGATCTATTTGTCAAGCGGGTTAATAACATCGAATTGTGTCGTCTTTTCATTGAAGATTATCTCTTCCTTGAGAAAAAATGAAGTTTAACTCACCCTTGGATCATGTTGATTACAGCCGATGGTTCACCGATTCGGTGACATTGGATTTTAATTCTTTTGTTCTTTCAACAGTATCTGGAAAAAAGAGTTCAGGGGATTTTCGAAGGGTTCATATATCCTCGTCAAGATGCCATTATTTTTCCGCCTTTAATGAGTTCGCGAGGAATCAAGACGATCCAGGTGGACATGTCATTTTTCACCATACTGATTCTCATTTGCTGAACTGGATCGAGGATTATACGACGATTTTTGCGACAGAGGTGAAGCGGGAGGATGTTCAACATTACTCGGTTTTGCTGTCGGACAATATCTTCCATTTTGTATCGTCGGATGTTCCAACGATTGTTGAAGAAATTTAGATTGTGAGATTTCTTCTTTCCATCCGTATAGGTCTTTTTCATTGGGCAGGGTTGTCCTCTGACCCCATCGCTAGGAGGTGAAATGATTTTCCTCAAAAGGTTTAGTCTCTGCTTATTGCTTTTAGTTCCTGTGCCATTGAAAGGGCAGAGCGAGGATGTTCTTGTTTCGGTGGATCGGATCCAATCATCAGAACTGTCCCCTAAGGGTCGGGTGGATCTATTCTTTAAGGTCCATGAGCCCATTGATGCAAGAGGTTCAATGTTCATGATCGGGTGTGACAATGAAGACCGAGCTCGAGTAAGAAAGGAATTTCCCCTCGATTCGCTTTGGGCAATCACTGTTCCTCACGATTTTTTGGTGAGGTTGGAAAAGATGAAAAGTGGCATGGAGCGGGATGAGGAAATTATCGACAAAGGAATAGATCCTCGGAGAATTTCGAATGCTCATGTTGTTCCAGAAATCAAAATGGACGAGATTCAGAAAGCTGAAGTCAAGGTGCTGAGTGACTGAGATCGCGATGATTTGTGGATTGCACCTATTGGGCTGGAACCCCCCTACGCGGCTGGTGTGGTCTCCCTCCGCTGCAAGCAAGGGAGGCATTTTGCGCATACTTTGGCTTCACTTCTTCTTGTGAGGCCGCTCCACGACGAAGCAGCGGTTTCCGAGGAGGACGATTCTCGGGGAAAATTCGGTTGATGCTAATTCTTTGGGATCGACGAGGAAACGAAGAATCCTGCGTGGCTCAGTTCGTGTCTTCGGGGGAGGCTCGGTCTTCCTTTTCATGCCGGATAGGATCTCATTTTCGGCCGAATCCTAACAGTGGCAGTGCTATGGGAAGTGGAGGCGAACAGTTGAGTTGGGGAAATCTGTTCGGGTCGAAAATTGTAGAATCTGATTCTGTTTCGGTTGTCGCTTTTCTGCTAGGTTCTGGGAAATGAAAGCGATCGAGCAGGGCGATTTCCTCTACGAGCGATTGGCGCGGGAATTGGAGACCCAGATTTCCGAGGGCGTCTATGAAATCGGTGACCGATTGCCTTCGATTCGGATGCTCTGTGCGCGGAAGCGAGTCAGTGTGGCTACGGCAATGCAGTCGCTCTCGATTCTGGAAGCGCGGGGGATGGTCGAGGCTCGGCCGAAGTCCGGGTATTTCGTGCGTCGCCGCCGTTTGGATCGGGCGGTTGAGCCGCGGCCGGTGGTCTCTGATCTCCAACCGCAGGTGGTGGGGGTCTCGGATATCGTCGCTGATGTGTTTCGGCAGACTTCGGGGGCGGGCCAGGTTCCGCTTGGGGCGGGAATTCCGTCTCCGGAACTTTTACCGATTGAGCGCCTTTCCAAATTTCTGGCGGCAGCGGTTCGGGATGAACCCCGGCACCTCGGGGTCTATGGAGAAGCGGGCGGTCATCCTGAGTTTCGGAAGCAACTGGCGCGGCGCTTCTCGTTGATCGGTTGTGAGCTGGCTCCGGGAGAAATTGTTGCCACTGGTGGGGCGATGGATTCGCTGAATCTGGGGATCCGGGCGGTGACTAAGCCGGGCGATATCGTTGCGGTGGAAACTCCATGTTACTTTGGGATTTTGGAGATTCTTGAGAGTCTGGGACTCCGGGCTCTTCCCATCCCGAGCACTGGCGAGGAGGGGATCGACCTCGACTTGCTCGCCGAGGCAACTGAGCGGCATGCGGTCAAAGCGGTGGCGATGGCACCGACTTTCAGCAACCCGAATGGAAGTTGTCTGAGCGATGCCAAGCGTATCCGATTGCTCGAAATACTTGCAGACCACGACCTGCCTTTGGTGGAGGACGATCTTTATGGGGATCTTCCCTTCGAGGGGGAACGGGTACGTCCGGTGAAGGCTTTTGATCGGGAGGGACGGGTTCTCTACTGCGGTTCTTTCTCAAAGTGTCTCACTCCGGGGCTACGGGTGGGCTGGATTGCCGGCGGACGTTATGCGGAGAGGGTGAAGCGATTGCGATTCATCTCGACGGTGACAACTCCAGTCATTAATCAGATCGCGATCAGCCGGTTTCTTGAGGCCGGCGCCATGGATCGACATCTGCGGGGGCTGCGCTCAGCATTGAAAACGCAGGTGGCCCAGGTCTCGGAAGCAGTCCTCGAATCCTTTCCGGCGGGAACCGCGATCAGTCGCCCTCGCGGAGGATACTTCCTCTGGGTTCAGCTCCCGGATGGGATTGATGCCATGGAGCTTTACCGGCTTGCGGACGCCGAAGGTATCCACATCGCCCCGGGTCAAATCTTTTGTCCGCATGCTTCGATTCGAAACCGGATCCGCTTGAGCTGTGGGCATCCGGTCGACAATCGGATCCGTGGAGGAATCGAGAGGCTCGGCGGGATCGTGCGCCAATTGCAGAAGGAACGTTTGAAACGGGGATGATCTGGGAAGGGGCAATTGCTTTTTTCGGACTGCTTCTTCTGCTGGCAATCGTTCCCGGGCCGACTGATGCCATGGTCGTGGCCCAGGCGGTTCGGCGGGGTTATGGAGCCGCGTGGGGAGTCATCGTCGGTGTAGTTCTGGCCGATTGGCTGATGATCGCGCTCGTTCTTGTGGGATTCGAAGTCTGGGTCGATTTTTTTGAGCTTCACCAGCGGTTCCTCGTTTGGATTTCGGCTCTTCTCCTGACCGGATTGGCGATCTCGATCTTCCGCTCGGCGGGTCGGACTGAAACGGAAGCTGAACCGGCGGGCAACGGAGGCGTTCGAAGCGGGCTGGCTGGTGGGTTTCTCGTAACCTTTGTCGATCCGGAGGCGCTCGCCTTTTACTGCGGAGTGCTGCCGACTTTTGTTTCCCCGGGAGAGGTGGGGCTCGGGGAGACGGTTTTCTTGGGAGGGGTCGTGTCGGTTCTGATTTGCGGAGTGAAGGGGACCTATGCTTGGCTAGCGGTTCATGGCATTCGCTCCAAAATGGCTCCCCGAACCCAGAAAACCGTCCTCCGCGGTGTCGCCTTGGTGATGCTCGCTATGGCAGGATGGATCATTTTACGATGACGTCATGAAGCCGATCCGCGGAATCATTTTCGACATGGACGGAGTCCTTATCGACACGGTGGGATTCTGGGCCGATGCGGAGCGGGAGGTGTTTTCAGCGCTCGGGGTTCGAGTCACGACGGATCTTGCTGCGATTACGTCCGGAATGACGACGGCCGAGGTGACAGATTTTTGGTTCGAGCGATTCCCTTGGGATTCTCCATCGAAGCCAGCGGTTGAAGAAAAGGTGATCTCAGCCGTTGCCCGTCGAATCCGTGAGGAGGGGCGGGCAATTCCGGGGGCCTGTGAATGGGTTCGTGCCTGCGGCGAGCGGGGCTGGAAAGTGGGTCTGGCGACGAATTCGCCTCGTTGCCTGATTCCAGAGGTGCTGCGAAGGCTGAATTTGGAAGACAAATTTGATGCGGTGATTTCCGCCGAGGAAGTTGAGTCGGGCAAACCGGATCCGGCGATCTACCGACGGGCACTTGAGAAGTTGGGGCTGGGGGCCGAGGAGGCAGTCGTCGTCGAGGACTCATTGACAGGAGCGGCAGCGGGTGTGGCGGCCGGTTGTCAGACTTTTCTCTTGGGGACGGACGAGCCGCCCATCGGGGACGAGAAGACTGATTTTTTCCCAATATCCGACTTTGAAAGCCTCGCCGCCCAAGTTCAGTTGCGGAAATAAGAGGACAGCCCGGGAGCTTGGCTCTATTCGGTTTAGAATTCTTTCAGTGTCCGAAATCGATTCAAAACCAAGGCCTCCTCACCGGGAGAGGGTTCCTTTTAGGGCCCTCCTTCTGCTCGGAAAGTCTAGAATAACAGTTTCTCCTCATAAGCGATAATGAGCGTCGATAAGCGGTCGCCAGCTCCGCTGGCTCTCCAGTTCTACGCAATCCGGACTTCGGCGAGCTCAGTCGAGTCGCAGAGCCGGAAACCGCTAATTTTCGCCAATGGACGCTGAATGGCGACAACCCCTAATCGTTGTGAACTGCGTTTGACCCTTTTCTTTCAACTAGAGCCGCAAAGAGCGATTCCCTGAGAAAATGGGGATCAGGATATTCCCCGAGTAGGAGAGGGGTAAACCGCGCTAGCAGGAGGGGCTAGTTCCTCGGGCTCCGCCAGATTTCAGAACCGAGAGGATCGGCAATCGCGCTGGTCGCGGTCTCCTTTGTCGAGTTATGCGGTTTTGGTTCCGACGTAAATGGAGATCGGGTAGGTATAGTGGATTTGACCCTCGATCGATCGGGTTTGGGTTCCGAGGCGATTCGCGGTTAAGTCTTCGCGGAAGATGTGCCTCAACTTATCGTCATCTCCAGGATTCGGAAACGAAGCAGCCAACTGTTGCTCGAGTTCCATCTCGACCTCGTATCCCGCCCTCTGGATATCAACAAGGCCGGAGTCCGCTACCATAAAATCAAATTCCTCAATCGAAAGAGCCTTTGTGTGAGAAGGATCTCTCAATCGTTCCATTTCGTTGAATGCCTCGACAAACTGAGCCGGAAGGACGGGGTCGGCGACCAATACCCGCCCATGGGGCTTACAAACACGAATCATCTCCGACAAAACCCGGCCCGGGTTTGTGAAGTGATGAAACGTATATCGGGAAATCACTACGGAAAAGGTCCCGTCCTCGAAAGGGAGTTCAGTAGCTGAGCCAACCTGCCAGTCCAGATTCGATAATGATTCCGAGGCTTGGCGAGTTTTCGCCTCCTCAATCATCTTTTCGGTGAGGTCGATTCCGGTGACATGCCTTGCGATCCGAGCAAATTCACAAGCCACCATTCCGGGCCCACAGGCCACATCGAGAACCGTGTCATCTGTCCCCGTTCTCGAAAGCTCGATGAGGAGATCGACCGAGTTGAGATGACCTTTCAATTGGGTGAAAGGGATCGCCTGCTTGGTGAACTGCTCTTGAATGCGTTGATTGTGTTCGGCTTCTGTAGTATTCATGGGATGACTATAATTCATCCTTCCGGATACTTCTTGTATCAGACTGATCAGAAGTTCTGCTTGCGGTATTTCGCGGGGGTCATCTGGAAAATACTTCTGAATGTTTTTGTGAGCTGGCTCTGGTCGTAAAAACCCGCTTCAGCCGCCGACTCCGAAAGGGGGCGTCCACTCTTGAGAAGGAGCCGAGCCCTCTCGGCGCGGGTGTTGAGAGCGTAGGCTTGAATCGTGGTGCCGTAACACTTCTTGAACAATCGATTACAATGTTCCTTGGAGAAGGGCATATGTTCTTCGATGAATTGAAAGCAGCCCTCTTTATCAGCGCCGTTATCAATCAGATCTTTAATTCTGGAAGGAACCCAGTGCGTAGGGCTCAGAGGTTTCCCCTCTCCGGTGCTGCTCAGGTGGACATCACATTCCTCAAAAAAGAGAAGAATCGAACGAGCGATTGTCTGTCTTTCGCCTCCGTCAGCTTTGTAGTAACGCCGCATTAATTCGAGAAATTCAAGATACCGCTTGGGGTCCCTGACCAAAATCCCTCCAGCGTCCTCGCCACGGAGAGGAGCTGAAATCGAGCAGGATAACGAGAGGACATGCACGCCGGAAAAGTCCTGAGAGACCGAAAGAATCCGGTGGGCCAGTCCGGCGGGTATGAAATAGATCGCACCCTTCGCCCATTCCATAGTCTGGCCGGCAATACTCATATTTATCGTGCCACTCTCAACGGCAGCGACCACTGAGTAGTTATGGCTGTGAACCCTCTCGCAGCCAAGTCTCTCAGCGCTAAATCGTGCATCTAAAATCATGGATACATCCCTACTAAAATCGTGGGGGCGCATCCGGGTAGGTCAAGCGCGGAGCGCTGGAGTCTGGTAGGCAGGAGGGAAGTCGAATAGCCCAGATTTTCCTCTAGCAAGACTCCTCCCCTGCGTGCAGGGGAGGGGAACCGCCGCTAGGCGGTGGAGGGGTGTGCCGCAGGCACGCGAATTTTCGGGTGGAGATCGATCGGCCAGTCTTTTAGAGACGGGGGAGACCTCCCCACCCGCTGAAGCGGGTCCCCCCCTCCTACGAGTAGGAGGGGAGTTGAATAGCCCAAATTTTCCTCCAGCAAAACTCCTCCCCTGCTTGCAGGGGAGGGGGACCGCCGCCAGGCGGTGGAGGGGTGTGCCGAAGGCACGCGTATTTTCAGGTGTGGATCGATCGGCCAATCTTTTAGAAACGGGGAGACCTCCCCACCCGCTGAAGCGGGTCCCCCCCTACTAGTAGGAGGGGAGTTGGATACTCCAGAATCAGCGTTACTCCAATTCCTCCCCTGCGTGCAGGGGAGGGGAACCGCCGCCAGGTGGTGGAGGGGTTTGCCGAAGGCACGCGTATATTCGGGTGCAGATCGATCGGCCAATCTTTGGGGACGGCAAGAAAGGGGCGCACGGCGTTCTCCACGAGGTTGTTGTCGATTTTCATGGGATAATCGCCATGGCAGAGTGTTACTGATGTCCTTGGGCCATTCCTAAAGAAGTTCACAAGGATTCAATCGAGTCGCCGGAGATCAGGGAATTTCTTTTCGCGCCTGAATCGAATACAACAGGGGAACCTGCTGACCTTTGTGGAGCATTTGATACCCCAAGTCCGGTACGTACTCTAAGCCATCGAAGCAATCGTAAGGGCTGTAGGGGTGCTCGGAGAATGATTCGAGAGTCAATCCTGCCTCCACTAAAGCGCTGACAACTTCACTGATTGAATGTGACCAGATGACCGTCGTGGATCGAGTCCCATCGCAGTTTTCGGTATAGGTGCCTTCCTCTTCGATGTCCGGCTCACTTCTTGGGAAATACGAGTAGCCTGAGAGCAACTCGGTGAAGGGGTGAAACTCAACAAGATGGAATTGGCCACCCGGTCTCAATGACCTCGAGATGGTTAGTGCCCAATCCCCTAAATTGGGCAACCAGCACAAGACTCCGTAGGAAGTGAAGACGATATCGAATTGGGTCGTATTTTTACGGCCAAATTCAACCACATCACTTTCGATGAAATTGGCCTTTAAACCCAAGGAATGCTTCAACGAGTTGGCTTGCTCAATTGATTCGACAGACAAATCCACTCCCGTAACGTCCGCACCCAGCCGAGCCCAAGACAAGGTGTCTTGGCCAAAATGACATTGGAGATGGAGTAGTGATTTCCCTTCTACATTTCCCACCTGTTTCACCTCCACTGGGTTCAGTGAGCATCTTCCCTCTTTGAATGAAGCAACATCGTAGAACTCTGATTCGACGTGCACTTTCGTTCTCCTGTCCCACGTTTCTTTGTTGATTTTCAAATGATCCATATTTTGTCCTTGTCCATATTATCAGCTAACGCGCAACGTGATCGATGGGCGAATGCCGCAAATCTCCAAATGCCTCCTTCGTTACAGGACCAATGGTCAATATCATCGTTTGTAGGCCCTCTGAAGTCTTCGAAGCAAAATGCCGGACAACTTGAGGTTAGCTCAAGATGTCCGGTCTCCATGTATTTTGGATCTGCGATGTTTCTAAGATATTGCCAGGAGGCCAGAGTGGCCAATGGGTTTTGATCAAGAATACGAACTCCTTGGTTCCCTAATCCTCGCAGAGAGTGAGTCGGGTTGGGGGGGATTTGGATGTCTCATCTTCTGGCTGTGATTTCTTTTTAGTGCCCGGGATCCTTGCAGTTCCCTCTTTGGAGCATTCTGGAAGCGACGGATTTGCTTGCTCGACTTTTTCACGAACGCATAGTGGGACTCTATGGACTATGATGCCTCAGGGTCTTTGCGGCTTTCGAAAATCCGATCTGCTTTTTCGGAGTCGATTTTCTTGCGGGAAGATGAGATATGTTTGTGGCGTTAAAGTTGGATGCTTGAAATATCTTTTGCCCTGGCATAAGTAGTTTATAGCCAAATATTTGTCCCTATAGTTCAATGGATAGAACTGCGGTTTCCTAAACCGCCAATCCGGGTTCGAGTCCCGGTGGGGGCACCATTTCTCGTGACCGGGGGAAATCACGGAGGTCTCAGAAGGGGTGCGGGTAGAGATTTGAATCAATGAGTGGTATTTTGCTCGGTTCTGAGAGTGGCTGAGCGAAGAGTTCAGATGAAACTTGAGATTTGGGAGGGTTTACCCACCTTGTTTCCTTTGCATGAGCAGTTCGCATTCATCGAATCAATCGGAAGGGGAACATTCACTTTTTCCTTTCTTCGAATTCTCACCGGATTTGCTCTGCATTGCGGGCTTCGATGGATTTTTTAAACGGGTGAATCGTGCGGTTTGCCGGGTTCTGGGCTACTCGGAGGAGGAGTTGATGAAGCGTCCGATTCGGGAGCTTGTTCATCCGGAGGATCGTGAGTTGACGGCGAGGCATCGTGACGGACTTTTGCAGGGTCGACCCTTGCTGAATTTCGAGAATCGGTATGTCAGTTCAGGGGGCGAGGTGATTTGGCTTTCGTGGAATTCGATTCCGGTTCCGGAATCAGAACTCATCTATGCCGTTGCCAAGAATATTTCTCACATCAAGGCGCGTGAAGAAGATCGAAATCGGTTGTTGAGCGAGTTGACCGAAGCGAATGAAAAGTCGAAGTTGATGAACTACCGGACTGCGCACGATATTCGTTCTCCAGTTGCCGGAGTTCTTTCGGCGCTCAGCCTCATCAATACTTCCACGATCAGTGATCCTGAAACGCTGGAAATTTTCAGGATGGTCGAGCGATCAGCGGAAGATCTTAAGCGAATGCTCGACCGCTACGTGGAGGATTTGCAAAAGGGACAGAATGCGGAGATTGGCGTCGAGTTGATCGATCTTGCTGAGCTGACTCAGTCGGCGACTCAGCCGATTGATTTTTTGCTCCGGGACTCAGATGTTCGGTTGGAGTTGGACTTCTCTGCATATGATCAAGTCGTCTTTAATCGCACCTATTTGGAGAGTATCTTTCAGAACCTTCTCTCGAACTCGATTAAGTATGCCCACCCGGAGCGGCGGTGCCGCATCTCGATTCGATCCCGTATTCAGGAGGGGCGGAAGTTTATCGATTTCTCGGACAACGGTATCGGTTTCGATTCCGCGAAGGTGGGGGAGCATCTATTTGGTCTGAATAAGAGGCACCACGAGCACAGCGATAGTAAGGGTGTCGGTTTGTATCTGGTCTATCATCACATGACCACCCTTGGTGGTTTTGTTTCCGTCGATAGCGAGGTTGACGTGGGAACTCGTTTCACCCTGGAGTTTCCGGATCTTTGAGGCCTATTCGCTTTCCAAGTTGAGCCATGCGACCTCTTCGGGGGTAAGGTTCAAACTGAGAGCGGGTAGGGTTGTGCGGGTCTCCGATGGGGTCATGGGGCCGATGGCCGGGAAAGTGGGGAAGGGCTGGGAGAGGACCCAGGCCAGTGAGACGTTGATGGGATGCACATTTCGTTGTCCTGCCAGTTCGTAGCAACGGCGCTTGCGCTCGAAGTTGTCCTCCGAGTAGTAGCCGGCGACTAGATTCTTGGGGGCCTCGGATGCGGGGACGTCCGATCTCTCGGTGAAGAATCCATTGGCCTGACTGGCCCAAGGCAGAAGGGTAAAGTTCTTCTCTGCGAGCCATTCTTTGGTTCTTCGGTCCGATGCGGCGAGGCATCCCTCCCAGATTGGGTTGACGAGACGGGCGAGGCTGAGGTGGTTGGACAGAAGTGCAGGAGGTTGCAATCCGTTTTGTTCGGCGTATTGAATGGCCTCTTCGAGACGGTCGACGGTCCAGTTCGAAAAGCCATAGGTGCGGACCAAACCTTTCGTGACCATTTCGTTAATGATGGTCACAAATTCACCAGCGGGGATGGCAGGGTTGTCACGATGCATGACGTAGCCGTCGAGGTAGTCGGTTTGCTGGGATTCCAGGCTTTGTTCGAGCTCCTCCATCATTAACTCCGGGCGGGTTTTGGGATGGTGAGCGCCTTTGTCGAGAAGGACGCATTGCTCCCGCACTCCGCGTGTCTTCATCCATTGTCCCGGCGTTCCGAGGCGTTGGTTCCAACGGCGGTAGATGGATCCATCGTCAAAAGCGTTCCCCCCTCGTTCAAAGTAGTCATCGTAGAGATGGGCGAATCGAGGGAAGGAGGACTTGCCGGAGGTGCCCATGACGAGTCGGGCGACAGGCTTGTCGAGGAACGGGATCGATCCAGTCGGGATTTCGGATCCTCGGTCGGGCAAGGCGTGGCCGAGAATGTAAGGGAAGTCAGGTCCGGCCTCTTCCATCGGGTAGGTCATCCCGATAGCACTTCTCCAGCGATCCAGTGTCTCCAAGTTGCCGAGAGTGTCCGCGATGGTCATCGCGGGTGCAGGCAGAGACCGATCTCCGATGTGCTGGGCGAAGAGCTCCGCCTCGTAGGCGTATAGGTGACGATCGGTGATCGCCGCGAGGGTTTCGGGCTCTCCAGAGAATTTCTCGATCTGGGTTTCACCGTTGCAGAACCAGGGGCTCTTGACGGTGATCCGTCCCTCGGTGCCGGTGATCACGCACTCGTTCTTGCCCTGAACGCGGACGCCCGTGAAAATTTCAGCAACCAAGTCGTCGGGGAATTGCAAGAGGGCGGAGGCCCAGGTGTCGACACCGGTTTCTCCATCGAGGTGCCCGACGCCTTGGATCTCTTTGGGATTTAGAAAGGGTTCTCCGTGGGCCGCTCCTGCGATCATTCGAGCGAACGAGATCGGATAGCAGCCAACATCGAGAATGCTTCCACCTCCGAGATGTGGGTTCATGAGTCGGCTTTCCGGGGAGTGGTTTCCGGCAAAAGAAAACTCGGCTTGAATCCGGCGGATTTTTCCGATGGTTCCCTCTTTGACCAGGTCGTAGACCCGGCGTGTTTGGGGATGGCAGCGATACATGAAGGCTTCCATCAAAAATATGTTGGCTTCTTCGGCTGCATTGACCACCGCCAAGGCCTCCCCGAGGTTCAGAGTTATCGGCTTTTCGCAGAGGATATGTTTTGCCGCGCGAGCTGCTGCGATGCACCACCGAGCGTGCATGGGGTGGGGTGTGGCGATGTAGACAGCGTCCACGGCGGGATCTTCCAGCAATTCGCGATAATCCCCATAGGCTCTAGCTTCGGGCGCGCCGATTTCATTGAGGAAGGACTGGGCGCGTTCTTTCTCGCGGCTGCCGGCGGCGACGATCTGACCAGTCGGGGTACCTTCGACGCCGAGGGCAAATTTGCGGGAGATGTTTCCGGGGCCAATGATACCCCAGCGGATAGGTTCGGATTTCATGTTAGTAGAAAGCGAAAAGGCTTGTTGGACCAGACTGGCCCTGCGTAGTCGACCCCGATTCTAGCGGTTCGGCGAATCCGATCATTACTGATTGGAGGAGCGTCAGCAACGTAGAAACCGCAGGAAGGGGTAGACGGCTGCCGATGAGTGGTTCCGCTCATTCCAATCGCTTTGGTCAATTTACCCGGTCCGTCATAGGTGCCAGCTCCGCGAAGGAGAACTGCTGCGGGGTAGTCGACAGGGCCTGTAACGATATTCGTCAACCAGTGGATTCCGTAGCAAAGGTAGACGTACCAATTTCCCGGTGGCCCAAAGAGGACTTCGGTGCGTTTCGTGCGCCCTTTGTGGGCATGGCAGGCTTTGTCTTCCGGTCCGTCATAGGCCTCGGTCTCATTGATTTCCAATTCCTGCCACTGACCGTCTTGGAGATAGATCAGCCGCTTGCCCAGGAGTTCCCGGGCTACTGTCAGAGTCGGACGGTCGTAGAAGGAAACGGGGAGGGGCGGGGCCGGAATATCGGTCATAGACACTGACAATGTTCCATAAGAATGGAAGGGAGGTCTAGCCTGGAGTGGACTCTCACCGGAGAATCGCACGACTGCATTCGACGATCTTACGCCAGAAAAGCCATGCTTGAATGGAAAGCAGGAGTGGATTCCTCTTCAGTGAAAAGGGAGAGGCCTGATCGCTCCTTGCGATGGGGGCGAAGGGGAGCGGGGGATTTTATCCCGGACCCTTCCGGATGTCAGGTGAGGATGGCTCGACGCCATGGGGCGTCGAGCCACGTAGCATCCGCTTTAAAGCTTTTTGCCTTTTTTATCCGTGCCGCAGATGGCGACTTCGATCCCGAGCTGACGCGCGAGTTCGGCTTTGGCGTATAGGCACTTGTCGGCTTGGGCAGGATTATTGGCGTAGGCGACGTTGATGTGGTTGGCCTTGTGGCGGGCCATCATCTGATCGCGGGAGACCCCATAGGTGACGGCGTGCATGATCGGCCATTCGGGGGTGGTTAAGTTTAGGCGGCGTTCGGTTTCCTTCTTTGGGAGACTGATCGCTTCGCCGCGGCCGATGTCCATCTTGAGCTTGTTGTCTTCCATGAAGACGCGGCTCCAGACGAGTTCACCGGGTTTGGCGATCCCTTGCAGAGTGCTTCCGCCGTTGGGGAAGTACATGGCTGGCTGACGATAACCGTGGCTGCCCTTCCAACCTCCGATGTGGTGTTCGACCGGAGCCGAGCCACTGATGAGGAAAACCCAGACATATTCTTCGGTCGAGCCGGACTGGTCCCAGTCGCCCCAGCGAAGGTCGTGGAGAGTGGTTTCCACGGGTTGGCGGAGTGCTTTGTGCACGCGATTGGTGAGCACGGCGTCGAGGCCGCAGCATTCGTCAACTTCGTTGAAGTGGGGGATCGGCTCGCCTTCGCGAATGATTTCGCCTTCGTCATTCGTGACGGGAGGACGGTCGGAGCTGTTGAGCAGGCCTTCGACGAGGTCGGAGGCCGGGCAAAGGTCCTTGAGGCCCTGTTGATACTGGATGCCCAATGACTCGCAGCCGAAAGCGTCTCCGATCCGGCAGGCGGCGATGTACATTTTGCACTGCTCGAGGACCTGTTTCTTGGTCAGGTCCTTCTTGTGGCTTTTCCCGAAATGGAAGTTGAAGCCTCTCTTTTCGATGAAGTTGAATACTTCTTCGGCTTCCTTATTGGTGACTCGCTTCATTTCTGCGAGGAGAGCGCTCTGGCTGAGACGTTCTTTGTAAACTCCCAAGGGGAAAAGGAGCTCATCCGGGATGGTGGCATTATACATTCCCATGCAGAACTCGTCGAAGACCCCCATGATGCTCTTGTTCTGGTCGAGGTCTTGGGCAATACGCTCGGCGGTTTTCTTGACTCCGGAAGCGACTCCACGACCCGTATACTTTTTAACGTGAGCGGTTGGATGCTTGCATTCGCCTGTCTCAATCCATTGGGCAAGTTTCTTTTGGAAAGCCTTGTCGGTGGCGAAGTCTTCGCTCCAGAGCGTGGAGTATTGAACGCCTGCCTTGGTCATCGAACCGTTCAGATTCAGCATGCCGACGAGACCAGGCCAAGTACCGCTCCAGTTGGCGACCGTGAGGATTGGCCCTTCATGAGAAATCAGGCCATGAAGGAGGTGATGGGAATACTGCCAGACGGCTTCGGCCACGATGAGCGGGGCCTTGCGGTCGATCTTGGCGAAGATGTCCATCCCCTCCCGCTGTGAAGAGATAAATCCATGCCCCTCTTCCTTTTTGTAGGGGTGCGCTCGTTTGATTTTTCCACCGAGAGAGGTGATGACATCGGAGAGCTCTTTCTCCATCTTTTCCTGCTCGGCCCAGCAATTCTGGTTTGCGGAAAGGCGAAGGTCACCGTTGGCGACAAGGAGGATTTCTGTCTGGGGCATTGGTTTTATTTGGGTTTTTGTGGTTTTATTTGGATATTTTCGAAAGGGCTTGTGTAGCGTTTTCTGTAATAATTTTCCAGTTTTTTTCGGAGATATCTTGTTTTGTCGCAATCCAGCTGCCTCCTACGGCGAAAACGGAGGGGAGGGAGAGGTACTCTTCCATGTTGTCGAGACTGACGCCTCCGGTGGGACAGAAGCGGATTCCGAGGTTGCCGTAGGGAGCCGAGAGGGCTTTCAACATTTTCACGCCGCCCATCGGGCCCGCTGGGAAAAATTTCATATACTGACATCCTTCGCGGTAAGCTGCCTGAATGTCAGAGGGAGTTGCGATTCCCGGAATAAAGGGGATACCCGCTCCGCGGAAAATTTCGAGAGTCTTGGGATCCGTTCCCGGGGCGAGTCCGAATTGGCTACCGGCGTCGATGGCTTCTTTCGCCTGTTTCTCTGTGACTACAGTTCCGGCTCCGACGACCATCTCTGGAAACCGTTGGACGATCCGCGAGATGGATTCCGCAGCGGCTGCGGTCCGGAAAGTGATCTCAATGATCTTTAGGCCACCCTCCAAGAGAGCTTCGGCCAGTGGTTCGGCGTCGTTAGCATCGTCGAGGACGATGACGGGGATGATTGGGTTTGCTTCAAGGTCGAGCATGTCGAGATGGTTGTATTAGATTTGGTCGTTGCTGAAAAGTCTGGAGTTTAGGGAATGTAATGCGGGGGCTCGAGATGGATCTCATCAGTTTCATTTCAGACTCCTCCCTTATTCGCTAGAACCTTGAGCCTGTCGAAAAGCGTGGGAGAGATCGTCCGCCGAAGCCTTTCTCGAAGTCTGGATGCTTCCATCGGAAGCAGAGGGAGTTCCATCCATACTGCTCAGCCCGAAGCGAGCGAAAATTGCTTTCCGAAGAGGGGCTTGTTCGTGGGAGTTTTCCCAAAAAAAAGGTTCATCGTCATTTCCCGGGGAAAGCATGCTTAATCTTGAGGAAGAAGTATTCCGTATCCCTGAAGCCATAAGCGGTTCTTTTGATGACCTTGATCTTGTTGTTCATGCCCTCGAGCACGCTGGTGTTGAGTGGGTATTTGGCTGAGGCTATGATTCCACGGAGGTAGGGTCTGAGTTTATCAGCGAAGGCGAGCAGGGGTTTGATTTTGGACTCACGGCACATCCTCCACCATGTGCGCCAGCGTTTGAAGGCGCCCCAGATGCTTGAGCTTCGCCATAGTTCTTTGAGCTGTTCTTTCAGGACGTAGACTTGAGCCAAGGATTGGTTGGCATTCATCAGCTCTTCGAGCCTGACAAGTTCTTCTTCATTGAGGTTGTCCTTGTTCTTTAGAAGTAACCATCGGCTACGTTTGACCGCTCTGCGAGCCGACTTGTTCTGCCTTAGTTCATTGGCCTGATCCACGCGGACTCGGTCGATGACTTCACGGCCGTATTTGGCAACGACATGAAAAAGGTCGTAGACGACTTCCGCATTCGGGCAGTGCATCTTCACCTCCAGGTCAAAGGCGCTGTTCTGATCCATCGCGACCGCTTCGATTTGATCGCAGTGTTCGCCCAGTGATTCAAAGAAGGGGCGTATGGATTCGCGACTGCGCCCTTCACCGATCCAAAGCACTTGCCGAGTGTCCGCATCGGCTACGACGGAGGCGTAGCGGTGCCCCTTGTGCAATGCGAACTCATCCATGACCAGAGTTCTGAGCGAACCGTAATCGACTTCAGGCAACTCCCGAACCAACCTAGCTTTGTCAATGCGTTTGACGGTGTGCCAAGGCAA